>JACRBR010000012.1 GCA_016213125.1 Chloroflexota bacterium
GGGAGAATCAGAACTCTATGCCGGGCTGGGCCTTGATGCCCTGCTGGAATGGGTGCTTCACCTCGCGCATCTCGGTCACGAGGTCGGCGTAGTCGATCAGCTCCTGCGGGGCGTCTCGGCCGGTGATGATGACGTGTGTACGCTGCGGGCGCTGTTTCAGGAACTCGATGACCTCGTCCGTGGGGAGCCAGCCATAGGCGAGGGGGTAGGTGAACTCGTCGAGGGCGACGACGTCGTAGTCTCCGGAAGCGATCTTCGTCTTGCACTGCGCCCACAGTTCGCGGGCGAGGGCCTTGTCCTTCTCGATGTCCTTCGAGAGCCAGGTGAAGCCGCCGCCAAGCGAGATGATCTCCATGCCGATCTTCTTTGCGGCGCGGTTCTCTCCGTAGTTGCTGGTGGTGGACTTGATGAACTGGAGCATGCAGACGTTGTAGCCGCGGCCCCAGGCGCGGAAGAGGACGCCGAGGGCGGCGGTGGTCTTCCCCTTGCCGTTGCCGGTGTTGACGACGACGAGCGACTTGCGGGGCGTGCGGGACTCCGGCTGATCCTCGTGGTCTTCGGTCATCGGGGCACGCCTTTGTTTGCTTGCACAGGCAGGCGCACAGCCGGGGGCGGCTGTGCCACATCAGGCAGGGGCACAGCCGGGTGCGGCTCTCGCCCGGGCGAGTCTTCGAGCACCGCATCGGGGTCGGCGATGCGCTCGAGCCAGGCGATATCGGGGGCGGCGAGGTGCACCGTCTCGGGGACGGCGATGGGGCGGCCGGTGACGGGGTGGGCGAGGATGCGGACGGCGACGCCGTAGACGTCGCGCAGGAGATCCTCGCGCAGCACCTGCGCGGGCGGGCCGCACGCGAGAATGCGGCCGCCGGACATGAGCGCGACGCGGTCGGCAAAGGTGGCGGCGAGGGTGACGTCGTGGACGACGGCGAGGGCGGCGAGATCCTGATCGCGGCAGAGGTCGAGGACGAGGCGGAAGGTTTCAACCTGGTGCTGGAGGTCGAGGTGCGAGGTGGGCTCGTCGAGAAGGAGCAGGCGCGGCTCCTGGGCGAGGGCGCGGGCGATGACGACCCGCTGGCGTTCGCCGCCGGACAGTTCATCGGCGAGGCGATCGCGGAGGTCCCAGCAGCCGGTGCGTTCCATCGCGGCGCGGACGGCGGCGACATCGCGGGATCCCTCCGACTGGAAGAGGCTGAGGTGGGGCGTGCGGCCCATGAGCACGCACTCGAACGCGGTGAAGCGCTCCGGGAGTGCGGAGGCCTGGGCGACGGTGGCGACGCGACGCGCGAGGCGACGAGGCTTCATGGCGGCGAGATCCTGGCCGTCGAGGATGATGGCGGCCGCACGCGCGGGCAGGACTCCCGTGATAGCGCGAAGGAGCGTCGTCTTGCCGCAGCCGTTGGGGCCGAGGAGGACGACGAGCTCGCCGCGGGCGACGTCGAGGTCCAGGCCATCGAGGACGGGCCGGGCCGGGTAGCCGGCGCTGAGGCCGCGGATGCGGAGGGTCATATGCGGGCGCCTCCGTATCGCTGCTGGCGGCGGAGGAGGAAAAGGAAGAAGGGCGCGCCGACAAGCGCGGTGATCACGCCGATCGGCACCTCGAAGGTTGGGTCGATCGTGCGAGCGATGAGGTCGGCGATGATGAGGAAAGATGCGCCGAAGAAGGCCGACAGCGGCAGCACACGCCGGTAGTCGGGGCCGTACATCATGCGAACGCCGTGGGGCACGACGAGGCCGACGAAGCCGATGAGCCCGCTGACGGCGACGGCCGCGGCGGTGGCGAGTGAGGCGGCGCCGAGAATGATGAGCTTCGTGCGCTCCGTATCGACGCCGAGCTGGCGGGCCTGATCTTCATCGAGTTGCATGACGTTAAGAATGCGGGCGTAGGGCAGGATCACGACGATGGCGACGAGCATGTAGGGCAGGGCGATGCCGGCGTCGGTCCATGATGCGGTGTTGAAGCCGCCGAGGATCCAGTTGAGGATGGCGAGCGTGCGCGTGTTGTACTCGAGCATCAGGTAGGTGACCACCGACGTCCCGACGGACGAGACGGCGACGCCGGCGAGGATCAGCGAGGTCGCGGGGACGACGGGCCCCGTGCGGGCGAGCATGTACGCGAGGCCAACGGCGATGAGCGCGCCAGCGAAGGCGGCGGGCGGCAGGGGGCTGAGGAGCCCGGCGGTGATGAACAGCGGGGAGACGATGATGAGCGTCGCGCCCACGCTGGCGCCCGCGGCGACGCCGAGCAGGTAGGGCTCGGCGAGGGGGTTGCGGAAGACGCCCTGGTAGGCAGCGCCGGAGAAGGCGAGGGTGGCGCCGACCATGCCGGCGAGGATGACGCGCGGGGCGCGCACCTGCCAGACGATGGCGTCGTAGGTTGGTGCGTGCTCGCCCGTCGAGACGAGAGGCAGGTGGTCGAGGAGGATGGCGAGCGTCGTGAGTGGCGAGATGCGCACCGTACCCCACCCGATGGCGACGAGCGCGACGAGGCAGGTGAGACCCGCGGCGAGCGCGTAGGAGGGCAGCATCCGCCGCCACGTCAGCACGAGCGGCGCGCGGCCGGGCGCGGCGGCGATGCGGACGGTGCGGGCGGGGGCCAGCTGCATGGTCAGCGGAACCTCGTGGGGTAGATGAGCTTCGCGAGCTGCTCCAGGGCGTCAATGATGCGGGGGCCGGGGCGGCTGACGATGTCGGGATCGATACCGAAGATGCGGTCGTTCTGGACCGCCTCGATGGCCGACCAGCCGGGGCGGGCCTTCACGGACTCTACCGTCACACCGAACTCCTCGTCGGCAAGGATGATGATGGCGGGATTGGAGGCGATGACGGCCTCCTGCGTCATCTGCGGGTAGGCGGACCCGCCGCCGCTGCCGGCGATGTTGCGCGCCCGCAGGGTACGGTACAGGTCGCCTATGAAGCTCTCGTCGGAGATGGTGAAGAACGTTTGGTCCAGCTCGTGGTACACACGTGGGCCGGTGCTGGCGTTGGCGCCCTGCACACCGTCCTGGATCACCTTCAGCCGATCGCCGAGCCCTGTGAGTAGCTGCGTCGCCTGCGCGCTGCGCCCGGTAACCCTACCCATCAGCGTGATCTGGCCGAAGACGTCGCTGATGGACCGGACGTCCTTGTCGATGTCCTGGTAGAAGACGGGGATGTTCAGCTGGTCGAGCTTTTCGACGATGCCGCTGCCGTTGTTGGCGACGATCACCAGATCGGGGTCGAGGCCGGCGATTGCCTCGATGTTGGGTTCGTAGGCGTCGACCTTCGTGCTGAAGCTCATCGCGCCGTCCGGAAAGTCTGCCTGGTTATCGACCGCAGCGAGTGCGGCCTCCGCACCGAGGGCGTAGATGATCTCGGTGGCGGCGGGAGAAAGCGACACGATGCGGGTGGGCGGCCCAGCCAGGGTCAGCGTCTTGCCGTCGCTGCGCGGGATGTCGGTCGGGAACTCGGCGACGGTGGCGAGGCCCTGGATGGGCGTGGGGTCGTCGGTAAAGGGGCCGGGGCTGGCGGAACCGCCGTTGTCGCCGCTGCCACACGCCGCCGTGGCAAAGGCGAGGATGGCGGTGGCGGCGCCAACGAGGAGCATCACGCGTGGCATCTTCATCAACGACTCCTCCCGGACCTACGGCCGGCAACACAAAACCCCTGTTCTTCGAGAACAGGGGCTGCACGTGAACGTTACGTGCCCGCGCCTCTACCTCGAAGGCTTGCGACATCTGGTGAGGGGCGGTCGACCTGGCTCTCCCCGGGTGGGGATCACAGTTGCGGGACAGCGCCGGATTTGCACCGGACTTCGCCGTCACCCTCACGCACGTATTCGGTTGTGGGCTGAGGATACGTCCGCCGTTGAGGGGCCGTCAAGCAAGGCGACAAGGGTGCGGCCGGTTTGCCTGCCAAGCGGTTGGATGACATGCTTCGAATCTGCGAACGGAGCCGGGCGAGGGACGCGGAGGGCGCGCGGGCCACCCGAACCCGGGCTCGCGAGGCCACTATGAGCGCCGCGGACACGATGCCATCCGGGAACCGAAGGCTGGAGCTGCACCTACTGGGGCGGTTCGAGCTACGGGCAGGCGAGACAATTCTCATCGACCGTGCCTGGAGGCGACGCAAGGGGAAGGCGCTGATCAAGCTACTGGCGCTGACGCCGGGGCGGGCCATGCACCGGGAACACGTCATCGAAACGCTGTGGCCGGAGATGGATCCGGACGCCGCGGCGAACAATCTGTTCAAAAATCTGCACTACGTCCGCACGGCCACCGACGACCCTTTACTGCAATCGCTGATCACCCACGAAGACAACGTACTCGCACTTTCGGAGGACGTCCGGCTGGACGTGGATGCATTTCGCGCCGCTGCCGTGCGGGCGAACACGTCGCGCGATCCGACGGACTACTCGAGCGCGCTGGCGCTCTGGGGCGGGGACTTACTCCCCGAAGACCAGTACGAGCCCTGGGTGGAGGCGCCGCGCGAGGCGATCCAGGAGATTCACAGGACGCTGCTGCTGGGCATGGCGGCGGTCTTGTTGGAACATGGCGACACGCTCGAGGCAGAGATGCGCTTTCACGAGGCGCACCGGGAGAATCCGCTGGACGAGGCCCCGTACATCGGGCTGATGCGCGTGTACGCGGCGAGTGGCCAGCGCGACAAGGCGCTGCGACAGTACGAGGAGCTGGCCAGAATGCTGCGGACGGAGCACGACATCGCACCACCGCCCGGGGCGACGGCGTTGCGCGATGAGATCGCCGCCGCAGGGACGAACGAGTTCGGGGCGCCGCGAGCCAGGCTCCTTGTGCAGGAACCGGGGCGGCCATCCGTGGAGATCACGCTGTTGCATGACGCGACGACGATCGGGAGGGAGCCGGGGTGCCAGGTGGTGCTTGTCAACCGATATGCCTCGCGCCAGCACGCGCGCATCGAACACGACCGCGGCGTGTATACCCTTCGTGACCTGCGCAGCCGCAACGGAACCGTCCTGAACGACCGGCCGTTGCGCAAGCCGGCAATGTTGTCGCGGGGGGACGAGATCCGCATCGCCGACGCGCTGCTCGTGTTCGATGACGGGCCACCGGAGATGCCGACAACCATCGGCCGCTCGGGGCAGCTGTAGGGCCCGCCACAGGTGCAAGAGACAGCGGCGTCCGGGCATCATGTGCCACTTGTGAATTGACCTACAATCGGGTCGCTGCTAGGCTGCGCGATGGATCAGGCGAGTCTGGCGGGCCGCCTTGGCCACACCCGGAAACCCCGGTCCAGGAGACGATCGCGTGCCGTTTGACGCGCTGCTCGAGAACTACCTCGCCGTGTTCCTGGCCACGATCGTCGGGGCCGGCCTCATCGCCACAGCTCTCATCGCCGCGCGCCTGCTTGCCCCGTTTTCCAACCAGGGCAACAAGCGCACATCGTACGAATGCGGCATGATGCCGATCGGCCAGACGCGAACCCAGTTCAGCTTCCGCTACTACATCTTCGCGATCCTCTTCCTTATCTTTGATGTCGAGGCCGTGTTCCTCTTCCCCTGGGCGGCGAACCTGGTGAACGCCGGGCACGCTGCTTTCTGGGAGATGGTGCTGTTCATCGGCATCCTGGCGGCCGGGCTGGCGTACGCCTGGAAGAAGGGGGTGCTGCAGTGGAACAAGTGACCGCCGAACAGGCGGCACCACCCGCCCTGCCGGAGAAGCAGGTCGAAGGCGCGCCCGTCGTAGCACCGCAGCGCGAGCGCACCAGCGTCGAGCGCGAGGCCGACCTGCTGACGCCCGCGCCGTACGAGCCGGGCACGGCGCTCTACCGGCAGGTGCTGCCTGGGATCATCCAGGTGCCGGTCGACGCGGTGCTGGCGGTGTCGCGGAAGTCGTCGTTGTGGCCCATGACGTTTGGACTGGCGTGCTGCGCGATCGAGATGATCGCGACTTTTATGTCACGTCATGACCTCGATCGCTTCGGCATCGTGCCGTGGCCTTCGCCGCGGCAGTCGGACGTGATGATCGTGTCGGGGACGGTGACCAAGAAGATGGCCCCGGCGGTGAAGCTGCTGTACGAGCAGATGCCGAACCCCAAGTGGGTGATCTCGATGGGGGCCTGCGCGACGAACGGGGGCCCCTACACCCGGTACGACCGTGTGCTGCAGGGCGTGGACAAGATCATCCCGGTGGACGTGTACGTGCCGGGGTGCCCGCCGCGGCCCGAAGCGCTGATGGACGGCTTCCTGGCACTGCAAGAGAAGATTATGGAAGAGCGGAACAAGTAGATGACGCTTCCCGACGGGCAGGAGCCGGAAGCGAAGCCAGAACCGGGCGCGGAGCAGGCAGCCGACGCCGCCGCATCGACGCCGGAAGCCGCGGCCACGACCCCGGAAGCTGCTGGCGAGGCGCCGAAGGCCGAAAAGCCGGCCGCTGCGGCGAAGGCGGAACGCCCGGCTCGACCAGCGAAGGAACCCGAGCCCAAGACGGCACCGCGTGTGGCCCCGCCAGCCGGAAGCGTCAACGAGGCCGTGGCCGCGGCGAGCGGGGTGACGCTGGGCGCGGCATACCTGGTCCCGGACTGGAAGGGCGAATCGGTTGCGGTGGAGGTATCGCGCGACGACGTGCCCGCGGTGCTGACGGCCTGCCGGGACGACGAGCGGCTGGACATGAAGTTGCTGCGGTGCCTGTCTGGCGTGGACTGGCAGGAGGAGGGGCTGGAGGTGGTGTACCACCTGTACTCCCTCTCGAAGAAGCGCGGGGTTACGGTGAAGACGCGCGTGAGCTACGACGACGCGAACGTGCCAAGCGTGGCGGGTGTATACCCGGCGGCGGAGTGGCACGAGCGCGAAGCGCGGGACATGTTCGGAATCAACTTCACGGGGCACCCGGACCTGCGGCCGCTGCTATTGCCGGAGGACATGACGGACCACTTCCCCCTGAGGAAGGACAACCCGCTGCAGGAGATCGAGGAGTGGCAGGGGGAGAACCTGCGCGAGGGCGCGGGCGAGGAAGAGGAATAGGCGTGGTCGCCGAGCACGAGCGGTCGCTGGAAGTCGTCGACATCCCCATCAACATGGGGCCGCAGCATCCGAGCACGCACGGCGTGTTCCGGATGGTGCTGATGGTCGATGGCGAGAAGTGCGTCGACGTGATCCCGCACATCGGGTACATGCACCGCGGCGGCGAGAAGCTGATGGAGGCGATGGACTTCCGCCAGGGCATCGGCTACTGCGACCGGACGGAGTACCTGGCGCAGTTCAGCGCGGAGCTGGCCTACGTGATGGCCGTCGAGCGGCTGATGGACGTGCAGGTTCCGGAGCGCGCGGAGTACATCCGCGTGATCCTGACGGAGCTGAACCGGCTTTCTAGCCACTTCATGTTCATGGGGGCGTTCGGCATCGACTCGGGCGTCTTCGGGACGAGCTTCACGTACGCGTTCCCGCAGCGCGAGTACCTGCAGGAGCTGTTCGAGGAAGTGAGCGGCGATCGGCTGATGTACGCGTACTTCCGCGTCGGCGGGCTGGCGTGGGAGGTGACGGACAACTTCGTGCAGCGGTGCCACGAGGTGCTGAAGCACACGCAGCAGGGGATCCGCGATATCGACGAGCTGCTGACGAAGAACGAGATCTTCATCGGGCGGTGCCAGGGCATCGGCGCGTTCACGGCGGAGCAGGCGATCGCGAACGGGCTGAGCGGGCCGATGCTGCGGGCGTCCGGAGTGCCGTGGGATCTGCGGAAGGATGAGCCGTACTCGGTCTACGACCGCTTCAACTTCGAGATACCGGTCGGGAACTACGGCGACGTGTACGACCGCTACCTGGTACGGCTGGAGGAAATGCGGCAGTCGGTGAGCATCGTGGAGCAGGCGTTGGAACAGCTTCCGGCGGAGGGGCCGATCGTGGCGGAGAAGCTGCCCCGGCGGCTGCGGACGCCACCGGGCGAGGTGTACGCGAAGGTGGAGTCACCGCGCGGCGAGTGGGGCGTGTACCTGGTCTCGAAGGGTGGCGACAAGCCGTACCGGCTGAAGATGCGGTCGCCGTCGTTCTGCAATCTCTCGGCGTTGCGGGAGATGTGTTTGAACCAGTTCCTGGCGGACGCGGTGATGATCCTGGGCTCGATGGATATCGTGCTCTGCTGCGTGGACAGGTAGGAGAAGATGCTACTTGCGGCGCCTGCCATCGACATCGACCAGCCGTTCGTGAACGCGGCGCTGGGCCTCATCGC
The DNA here is from genome assembly GCA_016213125.1 of Chloroflexota bacterium. GTDB lineage: Bacteria > Chloroflexota > Dehalococcoidia > DSTF01 > JACRBR01 > JACRBR01. The sequence continues at coordinate 8,181 of JACRBR010000012.1, forward strand.
CTTCACACTGGTGATGACGGTGGGCGTGATGTACGCGACGTGGTACGAGCGCAAGATCGTGGCGCGGATGCAGTACCGGCTGGGGCCGACGCGGACGGGGCCGTTCGGTTTGCTGCAGCCGATCGCGGACACGTTCAAGCTGCTTACGAAGGAAGACCTGCGGCCGGCGACGGCTGACTTCGTCGCGTTCGAGCTGGCGGTGTTCTTGATCTTCATCCCGGCGCTTATGGTGTTCGTCGCCGTGCCCTTTACCGCCGACTGGTTCATCAGCGCCATTCCGCTGAGCCTCCTCTACATCCTTGCCGTGTCGGGACTGTCGTTCATCGGGTTCTTGCTTGCGGGCTGGGGCAGCGACAGCAAGTACGCCCTTCTGGGGGGCATGCGCGCGGCGGCGCAGCTGATCTCCTACGAGGTCCCACTAATCATGGCGATGGTGGGCGTGGTGATGGTGACGGGGACGGTCGACGCGTACCAGATGATCCTGTACCAGGACACGGTGCCGCTGATCGTCTGGCAGCCGCTGGGGTTCATGATCTTCCTGATCGCTTCGATCGCGGAGGTGGAACGGCCGCCGTTCGACATCCCGACGGGTGAGTCCGAGGTAGCGGGCGGCGTGTTCATCGAGTACAGCGGCATCCGCTGGTCGATGTTCCAGCTCTCGTCGTACGTGAACATGTACGCGTTCGCGTTGCTGGGGGCGTTCGTGTTCATGGGCGGGTGGGAGTGGCCGTTCGGCACGGACGTGGGCTGGGGGCTGCAGCTCCTGCTGACGGTGGTGAAGATGTCACTCTTCATCGTGTTCTACCTGTGGGTGCGCGCCTCCTTCCCGCGGCTGCGGCCGGACCAGCTGATGTCGTACGCGTGGAAGGTGCTGATCCCGTTCTCGCTGGCGCAGATCTTCTTCAACGGCTTCATCATCGTCTACGATCTGCCGGACGTGGCGTACCTGATCTCGTCCGGGCTGCTGACGGTGGGCCTGGGATACTCGGCGATCTTCATCGTGCGGCGGGGTGAGCCGAGGAAGCCGCTGCAGATGGTGCCGGCGCGCGCCACGGCGCGAAAGCCGGAGCCGGAGCCGGCGGTGGTGGCGGCGGCGGAAGGAGCGGCCACGTGATCGGCATCATGAGGAGCATGGCGCTGGTGATGAAGGTCGCGTTGACGCGTAAGCCTGTGACGATCCAGTACCCGGAGGTCCACCGCGAGATCCCGAACCGGGACCGGGCGTTCCCCATCCTGATCTGGGACGAAGAGCACGACGAGCCGTTCTGCACGGGGTGCCACGCGTGCGAGCGCGCCTGCCCCGTGGAGTGCATGACGGTTGTGATGAAGGACAATCCCAAGCACGCGGCGGGCGAGAGCAAGCGCCGGAAGATCATCGACGAGTTCTGGATCGACTACGCGCGCTGCATGCGGTGCAACATCTGCGTCGAGGTGTGCAACTTCGAGGCGATCGGCATGAACAACACGTGGGCCGGCCACGAGCTTTCGCGTTACGACCGCAAGGACCTCGTGATGGACGTCGAGATGCTGCTGTCGCAGTCAAAGGACGGCAAAGTCGACCCGGGGCTGAGAGCATGACAGAGGTCTTCTTCTACATCTTTGCGGCGACGGTGATCGCGGGCGGCCTTGGCGTCGTGCTGCTGCGGAACATCGTGTACTCGGCGCTGACGCTGATCGCTTCGCTGATGGGAGTGGCGGGGATCTACATCCTGCTTTCTGTGGAATTCCTGGCGCTGGTGCAGGTGTTGATCTACGGCGGCGCCGTGATGGTGCTGATCTTGTTCGCGTTGATGCTGACGCGAACGAGAGAGTTGAAGGACAATCTCGACGGCGACCAGAAACCACTGGCCGCCGTCGCTGCGCTCGCGCTGCTGGGGTCGTTCATCGCCGCCATCACGCAGACGACGTGGCCGCGGGACGTGAACCAGATCACGACGGTGCCGTTCAACGACATCGGGAATGCGCTGTTCGAGCGCTGGGCGGTTCCATTCGAGATCGCCTCCGGCGTGCTGCTTGTGGCCCTTGTCGGCGCGATCATCATCGCGATGCAGGAGGAGGGTGAGCGATGATGGTGCCGCTCCTGCAGGAATCCGTGACGACGGGCGTCGAGCTGCAGCAGTACGTCATCCTCAGCTCGATCCTGTTCTCCATCGGGGTGTACGGGGTGCTGGCGCGCCGAAACGCGGTGCTGATCCTGATGTCGGTCGAACTGATGCTGAACGCGGTAAGCATCAACATGGTGGCGTTCGCGGTGTACACGGCGCCGACGCTGTTCGTGGGCATCATCTTCGCGATCTTCATCATCACGATCGCGGCCGCCGAGGTGGGTTTGGCGCTGGGGATCGTGCTGCGGGTGTTCCGCAACAGAGGGACGGCGAACGTAGACGAGATCGATTCGCTCAAGTGGTGAGCGAGGGGTAGGCTTTGGCCGGTGCGGGCGAGGCAATGCCTCGCCCCTGCGATGCCCGAGACAGGATGCGGGCGAAGGTTGGAGGACGGAGATTAGCGGATTCGGAATGGATGACGCATGGGTGTTGCCGGCGCTGCCGGTGGCTTCGTTCGTGGTCCTCCTGTTGGTGAGCCAGTACCTGCCGCGGAAGGGCGACTACATCGCGATCGGCGCGATGCTGGCTGCGTTCGTCGCGACGCTGATCATCGCGGCCGATATGGCCGACGTGCTGGGCGGCAGCGAACGCTTCGAGGGCGTGCACCGGAGCTGGGAGTGGATCGACATCCCCGGCTACCTGGATATCCGCATGGGCACGTTCGTCGATCAAATCACGCTGGTGATGCTGATCTGCGTGACGTTCGTGTCGCTGATGGTCATGGTGTACTCGACCGGGTACATGCACGGGGACCGGCGATACGGGTGGTTCTACGCGATCGTGTCGCTGTTCACGGCGTCGATGCTGGCGCTGGTGCTGGCGGATAACCTGCTGATGCTCTACTTCGCGTGGGAGCTGGTGGGGCTCTGCTCGATGCTGCTGATCGGCTACTACCACGACAAGCAGTCCGCCGCGGAGGCGTCGAAGAAGGCGTTCATCACGACCCGCGTGGGCGACGTGGGGCTGCTCATCGGCATCATGATCCTGTTCTGGCAGTCGCCGGAGCACACGTTCAACATCCACCAGATCCTGGAGTACGCGGAGAACGGCGAGATCAACCACACGTGGTTGACGGGCGCGGCGATCTGCATTTTCGCGGGGGCCGCGGGCAAGTCGGCGCAGTTCCCGTTGCACGTGTGGCTGCCGGACGCGATGGAAGGTCCGACGCCGGTCTCGGCGCTGATCCACGCAGCGACGATGGTCGTGGCGGGCGTGTACCTGGTCGCGCGGATGCTGCCGCTGTTCGAGCAGGTGCCGCACGTGATGGACCTCATCCTCGTGATCGGGCTGATCACGACGGTGATGTCGGCGCTCATCGGGCTGGCGCAGCGGGACATCAAGCGGGTTGTCGCGTATTCAACGCTGAACTCCTCCGGCCCCTCCGCCAGGTTGTACACGAAGCCCATGAACCCGCTGTGGAACCCGATCGCATCGCCGACGCTCTCGAACACGACGATCCCGCTCACCGCCGCCAGCACCGCCAGCAGCAC
>JACRBR010000144.1 GCA_016213125.1 Chloroflexota bacterium
CGTCACTCTTCGGCGACGAAGTCGAAGTCTTTGAACTCGTCGCAGGCGGGGGAGTAGAGGCCGAGGTGTTTCAGCATGCATTGGGCGTCCCAGCGGCCGTCGAAGTTGCGGCGGATCACCTTGCGGACGTCGAAGCGGTGCTCCTTGCAGTAGGCCTCGAACGCGGACCAGGAGTCGAAGTTCTGGAAGGCGCCATCCTCCGGCAGGTGTTCATTCTTGGTTGGCTTGGGCACCCACGCGCCGTCGCGATAGCCGCGATTGTGAGTTGACGCAAAGCGTAAAAAAGATGCACGGTGTGCTTCGAGAACGTCGGGCGTGAGCTCGCGGTCCTCGGGATAAATGGTGCACGTGACCGGGTTGTAGACCCACTTGGCGTCGATCTCGCGGATGGCCTCGACTTCGATCTCGAAGAGCGTCTGCCCGGTGACGGCGTAGACGGCGCGTTCCATGCGCGAGGCGTTCTTGAAGCCCCAGCCCCACGCGCAGGACTTGCGCGACCAGCCGGCGGCGCGGCGGAGCTTGCGGAGCCGGTTGAGCAGGAGTTCCACGGTGAGACGGACGCGCAGGATCTTGTCGATGCCGCGTTCGGTGCGGTGGAAGCACTCGTCGAGCAGCCGCTGGAAGACTTCGGCGCGGATGCGGTCGCGGATGACTTCGGCGCGGAGGATGTCCCACCATTCGCGGGCGCTGTGGCCGGAGGTCTCGCGGAGGAACCCGTTGAGCTTGGATTCGGGGATTTCGAGCACGCGCGCGAGTTCGCCGGCGGGCTCCCAGGCTTCGTCGCGCGCGGCGTCGGGGTCGTGGAGCAGGCCGAGCGGGCGGGCGGCGACGAGGCGCGCGAGCTTGCGCGGGCCGGCGCTGCCGCCGGCTTCCATATAAGGAGAGGGCCGGGGGTCGGCGCGCAGGGGCAGGTCCTCGCGGTCCTTCGCGGACGTGTCGGGGCCGAAGAGCTTGTCGAGGTCGGCTTCGGGCGCGAAGCCGCCGCCGTCGTCGAGGCCGAGTTCGGCTCGAAACCAGAGCAGCGTGATGCAGACGAGCCGCGTGAGCGAGGCGCGGCGGCGCGCGAGCGACTGGCCGTCGGGGTCGAAGCCGCTGGCCATCTGCCAGGTGGGCTTGCGGTACTGGGACGGCGCGGGCTTGCGGCGGCGCAGGTCGGCGACGAGTTCGCGCATGCGGGCTTCATCGATGGCGCGGGGATCGAAGGGGGTGGTTGGGGATGCCGGGGCGCCGGCCGCAGCGGGGAACGCCTGGGACTCCTGTTCCTCCTGCGCTCTTTCGTCCTGTTCCTTTGGGTTGAACGACGGCACGGCGGGACCGGCGGACCCCTCAGGGGCCGGGTTGCGAATCTCCTCGGACATGGCGGAGGTACCTCACGATACGGGCTGTGCGCGCGTGGTTAGGGGTTGCCATAGGAAATCACGCGCCCACTGAGGTTCTTCTACCATATGATAACCCGAAAGGCAAGGGGAAAGGTGGATGAAATGATGTTTTATTGCATATCGTGGATGGGGAAGGGATTGGGGCGAGGGGCGAGGGGCGGGGACGAAGAGCGCGGAGCGAAGGGGAAGGATTGACGATTTACAATTTACGATTGACGATTGGAGCGGGGATGGGGCGGGGGACGAAGGGCGCGGAGCGTAAAGCGTGGAGCGTTAGCGTTAGCGTGAAGCGAAGGGCCTGGAGCGTCGGTGGCAGGGCACACGGGATGTTGATGAGTCCCGATGTATCGGGACGAAAGATGGTGGCCCAGGACGTGAGTCCTGGGGATGGGAGCGAATGGCGTGATGAGTCCCGTAGGGACGATAGAAGCGTTCTGCCGTCCCTACGGGACTCGCGCGAACAAGAGCGCTGCTTTCCCAGGACTTACGTCCTGGGCCACCCTCTGACGTCGCTTCGCGACTAACGGATTGGGCGCGGGTGGCCGTGGCGGACGATTACGGGCGCAGCGAGTCGCTGGCGCGGAGCAGTTTTGAGAACGGCGGGGGCGGGACGTACCTGAGCCGCGTGACGGGGCGGCAGGCGACGGGCTGGGCGTTCACGTACGAGTCCGGCGACGACGAGACCGAGCACCTGAAGATCGCGGCCATCACCGGCGTGGTGAATTACAACGTGGACTACGATCCGGTCACGAAGATGGCCGTGGTATGCCAGACGACGGGGCTCGCGGACCCGTACATCCGCACGTTCGGCTACACCGTGGATGCGCAGACGGGCGGCGCGACGGCGGTGACGATCAATGAGCCGTTCGGCGGGACAACGGCATACGCCATCAATCCCGCGGCGGACGCGTGGACTTCGATGACCAACGCGGAGGGCATCGCGACCGCGCGCACGCTGGACGCGGCGAAGCGGCAGATCTCGGACGTGACGACGGGGCGCTATCACGAGACGTTTGGCTACGACGGGGTTGGAAATCTCACGTCGCGCGCGGTCTCTGGCGGAACGACCTCGACGTGGACGTATTCGGACTTTGGGATCGATGGCGCGAACCTGCTGGCGACCTCGGCGCTCAGCGGAGCAGGGACGACGGCGTACACTTATTTCACCGATATGGAGTTCTTCCTTGTGCTTAGCACTACAACAACCTTCCCGACGCGAAGCCAAAGGACTTAGGGCTTCGCTCGAAAAGGCCCTCGGTTTGCGGCGGGCAGCCGGTGATGCGTGCCCGCCTTCCCGCCGAGGGTCGGATGCGCGGGTCGGGCGGTCAAGGGAATAGCCCGCTTCAGGGAAAAAGCAACCCCGCCGGATACCCGCGTCTAGCCCGGCTCCGTTAGCGGCCGGACATCGCATCGACACGTCGTGAATTCGCAAAGCGTATGCGCCATCCTCGCGCGCCGCAATCCGTTCTGGCGGCGTTTTTTTATCGGGCATGTGTTACGCAAAGCGTACATGTGACAGGCGTGCGAAGCTCATTGAGCCGCGGGAACGCACGCCTTCGGCTTCGGCTGGCGCGAACGGCGGGACGAGGGGCGGGGGACGTGGGGCGCGGGACAGCGGTGACGTGAAAGGTAATTCGGGGAAAGAGCACCTCAATTTTAGGATGCTCTGTCCCCGATAATCATGCTCACGGATACGCCGTGTGCCCGTTGATTTGGCGCCACCGGCTGAGGTTGTATTCAGCCAGTGCCGGTCGGTTGCTTCCCGCTGAATTTAATTTATCTCTGTTTCCGGTATTAAATTCAAGTGCCCGCACTGGCTGCAAACGGCTGCAGCCAGTGGCACCAGATTATTTGGCCCTAACCATGATTGGAGCGCAGGCCTGATTCTCGCCCGCTGCTTTACTTGCGGCCGTGGCCGCGGTTGCCGGGTTTGCCGGGGCCGGATCCGGGGCCGTCGTTCACGGGCGGGTTGCCGGGAGGCTGC
>JACRBR010000147.1 GCA_016213125.1 Chloroflexota bacterium
ATCGCGTCCTGATCGGCGACGCGACCGACACGGCGGCCGTCACGCGACTCCTCGGCGAGAGCAGGCCGGCGATGTGCTTCACCGATCCTCCCTACAACGTCGCCCTCGGCGACCACGGCGGCCAGCAGCGCGGCCAACGCAAACGCAGGATCGCCAACGATGCCATGCCGCCCGAGCAGTTCGAGGCCTTCTGCCGCGGCTGGGCGAAGAACGTCGTCGAGAACGCGGACGGCGCGATCTACGTCTGCATGTCCACGAAGGAGTGGCCGCTCGTCTCGCGCGTCCTTGCCGAGGCCGGCGGCCATTGGAGTGACACGGTCGTGTGGAAGAAGGACCGCTTCGTCATGGGGCGCGCCGACTACCAGCGCCAGTACGAGCCGATCTGGTACGGCTGGCGGGAAGGCCAGAAACACCACTGGTGCGGCGACCGCAACCAGGGCGACGTGTGGGAGATCGACCGCCCGCAGGAGAACGAGGCGCACCCGACGATGAAGCCGCTCGCGCTGGTCGAGCGCGCGATCGAGAACAGCAGCAAGCCGAGCGACGTGATCCTCGATCTGTTCCTCGGGTCAGGAAGCACCCTGATCGCCGCGGAGCGCACCGGGCGCGTCTGCTACGGCATGGAACTCGATGCGCACTATGGAAGCGTCGTGCTGGCTCGCTGGGAGAGTTTCAGCGGCAAGGAGGCGGAGTGCCTGTCGCGTTCGAGCTCGTGAGGGACCCGCGAGGATCGGTGGTGCACGTCCGCAAGGCCGACGGCGAGTGCATCGGCTGCGTCGAGGCCGGGCTGTTCGAGGTGTTGAAGGCGCTGATCCTCGCGGAAGAAGAGAGCCGCCGCGAGCGCGACGGCGTTGGGGAGGATCGAAGATCCGGCAATGGCAGTCCGAGCGCCTGCCGTTCGTCCTCGGTCACCATCGCGTCCCACTCCTCGGCGCACTCGGCGCAGACGCGGAACGGGAACGCGGGCGTCGGGATCGTGAGGGGCATCACGCGCTCCCGATAGCCCGTGCCATCGGGCCAGGCCGCATCATCCTGCTGGCAGACCTCGCACCAGCGCTCCTCGTCCGTGGTCCATTGCTCGATCGCCGAGCTGGTCCTCATCCCTCGCCCTCCTCCTCGTCGCCGCCCAGGGCCTTCAGTTCATCGTCGATGATGTCGCGTTCGAACCGCCCAAGCCAGCCCATGTTCCGTCCCTCGAACGCGGCCAGGCAGTACGCCTCGATGCGCGGGTTGTCGAGCCGGCGCAACAGGCTCGCGCACTCGTCCATCATCTCCCTCACCTGCTCCAGGATTTCGCGTTGGTCGTTCTCGTTCATCCTGACCTCCCTTCGCGTCCATACATCACTCGGGCCGCGATCGAAGTCAACGCGTGTGGAACTTGACTTTCACAATCTCTCCGGACGGTGGCCACGATGCCGTTGACTTCGCCGAGCACCAGAGCGATGTATGGCGACGCCAACGCAAGCGCCCTCACCGAGGGCTTTCCAAAGGAGACGCAAGATGCCACTGGAGAACAGGAACCTGGAGCCGGGGACCGTGCTGGTCGCGCGGTACAAGAAGCAGGAGCGGACCTGCGAGGTCGTGCAGACCGACGACGGCGTACGGTTCCGCCTCGACGACGGGACGGAGCACCGGAGCCCGAGTTCGGCGGGCAAGCAGGCGATGGGCGGGGTGGCCTGCAACGGCTGGCGGTTCTGGAGCCGGCAGGGCGACCTCAAGCCCGCGAAGGAGCCGAAGGCCAAGAAGGCCGCCAAGGCCGAGAAGCCGGCGAAGGCCGCGACGAAGAAGGCCGCCAAGGCCGAGAAGCCGGCGAAGGCCGCGACGAAGAAGCCCGCCGCGAAGAAGGGTGCGGCCAAGAAGAGCGCCGCGAAGAAGGGCAAGGGCGCGAAGAAGAAGGCCGCCCGGATGGCGAGCAGCGGTTCGTACGGCTGCGGCGCCTGCGGCCAGGAGTTCCCGACGATGAAGAAGGCGACGGAGCACGCGCTGACGCACGTGGCGGAGTAGCAACATGGCAGACGCAACATACAGAGACGGAATCCACATCGCGGTCAGAGGCATTCTTCAGGGCTTGCCACGACCGGGGGAAACTTGGAGCGCGGAGCAGCGGGACCAGTGGCTTGCGGTGTTCGTCACCATCGTCAAGGGAGCCTATCCCGTCGCCGACGATAGCCCCGCAGAGCCGCAAAGCGGGAACACTCCATGACGGCGGCGCCGCAGCGTGCCGTGACGCACGCGGCGCCGTAGATCCCGCGCAACGCCTGCCCGAGACGGGTCGCTTCGGCGGCCTGCTCTCGTTGTGGTGGATGCGCCACCAGCCCCGTCCCCAACCAGCCATCGACCTCGCTCACTCGACCTACGTCGTCCATCTCCCGGACGGCACGATCGTCACGGTTACGCCCGACTCCGGCGGCGCGCGCGATGCCACACGATGGCGAGATGGTAACGGTACCTACTTACGCCATGGACGTCGGAAGTAGGGTGAAGTAGGAAATGGTAGGGTCAACGCCTACTTGCAGCGCCCGGAAGAGTAACGGCGACGGCTGCCGCGCGACGCCGATGCGGGAGAGCGGTCTCTGCTTCTGGCACGACCCCGATTACGCGGCCGAAGCGAAAGAAGCGCAGCGGATCGGCGGCATGCGACACCGCACCGAGGCGACGATCTCCGCGGCCTACGACTTCGAGGGTCTGCGCACCGTTGACCAGATCTGGCGCTTCATCGAGTTGGCCGCGATCGACACCCTCCGGCTGGAGAACGGTGCAGTCCGCAACCGGACGATGGGCTCGCTATCCCAAATCGCCATGAAGCTCCTCGGCATCGGCGAACACGAAGAACGGCTGCGCGCGATAGAAGACGTGCTCGGCTCCAAGCTCAAGAAGGATGGACGCCGCCGATGAGCGCGGAGCAGCGCCTCGAACGCCTGTACCCCGCGCTGACGGCCAAGGAGCGCGGCCTGCTGGTGCTGCGGGCGTACAAGGCCGGCGAGCGGCCGGACCCGGAGATCTACCACTCCACGCCCTCCGTCCA
>JACRBR010000148.1 GCA_016213125.1 Chloroflexota bacterium
CGACAATCTAGCTGAGCAACACACTCTCATCGTGTACGACGCGCGAGGCATGGGGCTCTCCCAGCGGGAAGTTGTCGACTACACGCTGCAGGCCGCATCCGACGACCTGCGCGCGGTCGCGGACCTCTACGAACTCCGGCAGTTCGCGATGCTCGGCTTCCGCGGTACAGCGAAGACCGCCGTGCACTTCGCGGCGACTCATCCCGAACGCGTTTCGCGGATGGTGTTGCGCGATCCGGTGCTGGCGCGGCCCGACCAAGTGCTGCGGCCCCGGGAGCGCACGCTGCAAAGCATGATCGAGACCGACTTCGAGTTCTACATCGACGCCATGTCGCTGTCGCTGGCGGGGTGGGAAACGGGGCGCAGCCTGGCCGAGGGCGCACGGCACGCGACAACCCGGGAAGCATTCCTGGCCGCCCAGGCCATCTCGCGCGGCGAGGACGGGTGGGACTACGTACGGGGGGTGACCTGCCCGACGCTTGTCGTGCACGCCCGCAGCTCCGCGGCCTCGTTTCCGATCGATGTCGCCCGCCGGGCCGCTTCGGGAATGGCTAGAGCGAGCTTCACCGTCATGGACGGGGCGGCCCCGTACGATGCGCACGATGCCGCCGAGTTCGCGGCCTTGGCCTTGCACTTCCTCGGCGATGGGCAGCCAGAAGGGCCGGTAGGCGCCCGGATTCCCAGCGGCATGGCCATTATCCTCTTCGCCGATATCGCCGACTCCACCGCACTTACCGAGCGCCTCGGCGACGCCGCCTTCCGCGAGAGGGCACGCGCCCTCGACACAGCACTGCGGCGGGCGGTGCGGGACAACGGGGGTGCGGCGATCGACGGCAAGCTGCTGGGCGACGGGATCCTGGCGACATTTCCGGCGGCATCGCAGGCGATCGGGGCGGCGCTGGCGTGCGGTGCGGCGGGCGCCGCGCAGGGCTTGCCACTGCACCTGGGCCTGCACGCCGGCGACGTCATACGCGAGTCAGACCCAGGTGGGCAGAGTAATGTCTACGGCGGGGCGGTGAACATCGCGGCGCGGATCTCGGCTCTGTCTGCGCCTGGGGAGGTGCTGGTGTCGCGCACAGTCGCCGATCTGGCGCGGACATCGGCAGGAGTGGCATTCGAGGACCGGGGGGAACACGCGCTGAAGGGCATCGCCGAACCGCAGCGGGTGTACGCGGTTGTAAGCGGGTGAGACACAGGGAAGGAACCGGGGGACACCGAAGGCGGCCATCACCTTCGATCGTCAGCCGTGTTGAGACTGAGCGCGACGGCCGAGGGCACGAGCCGCCGCGCTCGGTCTACGCACGGACGCTCCCGTATTGACGGGGCGCGCTGGCGAGCGGCGCTCCCGGGATCACGTTGCGGACGGCCTCGAAATACAGGTCTTCGTGGCCGTGGACCCAGTCGCAGGCGTCGTCGAACCCGCAGCAGTGCATGACGTAGAGGACGTCGTCGCGGTCGTACAGCTCGAGCTCCGCGGGGCCTTCATCGCGGACGTAGCGCAGGGCCGTGATCACGTGCTCGGGGACGCTGGCATACGCGCTCATGGCGGCCTCCTGTTCGAGGAGGCAATCGTACGCCTGCCCGGCGGAGGCTGACAACCCCCCAGTTTCGGACACGTCGGGAGGGGGCCGATACCAGCAGCGGGAGAGCGCCGGCGGGCGCCCGGAGCGAAGGGAAGTAGCTGTTCGGGTGGTTGACCGGGGTTCGGCTGGAATTTACTGTCAGCCGTGGGATGGGACGGCCGGTGGTGAACAATGGCCCTGGACGTTTCTGCGACGCTGCGCATCGAGCGCACCGCGGACGATGTGGCGGATTATGCGACGAACCCAGCGCACGACACGGTCTGGATCGGCGGCATCAAGCAGGCACGGATGCTGACCGATCCGCCTGTACGAATAGGGACGCAGGTGGAACGCGTGGCGCACTTCATGGGCCGAAGGGTCGAGTACGTGTTGGAGGTAGTGGGTCTTGATGCCGGCCGCCGGCTGGAGATGGCATCAGTAAAGGCGCCGTTTCCCATGCGGGTGACGTACGGCTTCGAACTCGACCGTGAGGCGACGATCGTGTCGATCCGAGTGCAGGGCGGGCCGGACGGGCTGATGGGGCTGCTGTCGCCGGTGATGGCGATGGGTGTGCGGCGGAACATCTCGGGCGATCTGCGGCGGCTGAAGCGCGTGCTGGAGGGAGTTTAGAGCAGGATGCGCAGCCCTTCTTGTTCAAAGTCGTGGTCATGCGTCAAGACCTCCGTGATGCGCAGATCGCGGCAGATCACCATCGACGTGCAGTCCGTGAAGCTATACGTCTTGTCGACTCGCGATTCGTAGTGGGCGAGGGCCCGCTCGAACAGCTCGGTTGAGACGTGGATACACCTGATCTTCTTCTGGCGCCGAATTCGACGCACGAACTCAAGCGCGGCCTGGCGATCGACGCGGGTGAAGCGGGAGAAATGGGTCAGTACCTCGGCGAGCACGGCATCGCTGGTGAAGAATTCGACACCGCCGGCAGCGTAGAGTTCCTGAAGGACGAGAACCGCCAGATCATGAAGATCGTCGCGGTCGTCGAGAAGCGCGACGAAGAATGCTGCGTCAATGAAGATACGACGCATCAGTCTTGGCGGGGAGTACCGTCGAGGTAGTGGTCGAAGTTGCGGGCCAGATCGCGAGGGCGTTTGGCCCTGGTCCGGCGCGGAACGGTCTTGCCCAGTTCGATGAGGCCGTCCCAAAACGAGCGATCCGGCATGGATGCGGTGGATTTTGACGCTGGAGCCGCCGGGCGAGGCTTGCTAGAAGACGCGCGTGTCACCATGGAGGCTAGTATAGCGCCCTGACCTTAGCCCCGGTGTCGGCCTATAATGCCGCCTCTATGGCCCTCGATGCCGTTCCACTGTTGCGGAATGAGGCGCTTACCGCGCTTGCGGCGGCCGGCGACGATGCTGCGCTGCGGGCGTGGCATACGGCGTACCTGGGGCGGAAGGACGGCCGGCTGACGGGCATCCTGCGCACGCTGGGATCCCTTTCGATCGAGGATCGGAAGACGGTGGGGGCGGCGGCGACCGCGCTGACGCTGGAGCTGGAGGCGGCGTTCGAGGCGCGGGAGCAGGAGCTGCGTCGCTCGGCGCTGGCGCGGTCGATCGAGACGGGGCGGGTGGACGTGACGCTGCCGGCGCGGCCGCACCTGCAGGGAGGGCTGCACCCGGTCACGCAGCTGTTGCGGAAGATCCTCGATGCGTGCCGGTCGATGGGGTTCTCGATCGTCGAGGGGCCGGAGGTGGAGCTGGACTACTACAACTTCGAGGCGCTCCGCATTCCGCAGGACCACCCGGCGCGCGACATGTGGGACACGTTCTGGATCGACGAACGTGTGGCGGGCCAGACGCCGCTGTTGTTGCGGACACAAACCTCGCCGATGCAGATCCGGTTCATGGAGGAGCACAAGCCGCCGATCCGGATCGCCTCGCCGGGCCGGGCGTACCGGTTCGAGGCGACTGACACGACGCACGAGTGGATGATGACGCAGGTGGAGATCCTGGCGGTCGACGAGGGGCTGAACATGGGGCACCTGAAGGGGACGCTGCTGGACCTGTTCCGGCGGCTGTTCGGGCCCGAGCGGCGGATCCGCCTACAGGCGTCGTACTTCCCGTTCGTGGAGCCGGGCGCGGAGGTGGCGATGGACTGCTACGTCTGCAACGGCGTCGGGACGGGGTGCGCGTCGTGCCACGGGACGGGGTGGATCGAGATGCTGGGGGCGGGGATGGTGCACCCGGAGATCCTGGAGAACATGGGGATCGACTCGCGGAAGTACACGGGGTTCGCGGCGGGGATGGGGTTGGAGCGCCTCGCGATGCAGTACTACGGCGTGCCGGACATCCGGTGGTGGTATCAGAACGATCTGCGATTGCTATCGCAGTTCTAGTTCACAGTGGACAGTTCACAGTTAACAGTCCATCGGGCGGGAATGGTCGTGGAGAACTGCACGATCTTGAAACGTGGCACCCGGGACAGGTCTAAAGACCTGTCCGTACGGTTTGGAAAGCCTGCACCGAGGACCGGAACAAGAAGCTAACACCTGGAACCTAGGACCTAGGACCTCATTATGCGGGTATCGCTGAAGTGGTTGCGGGAGTATGTGGACATTCACGTGTCCGCGGAGGAGCTGGCGCACACGCTGACGCAGGCCGGGCTCGCTGTTGACGCCATCGAGCGCATCGGCGGTGAATGGGGAGAGGCGATCCGGGTCGGGCTGGTGGAGTCGGTGGAGGCGCACCCGAACGCGGACCGGCTGCGGCTGGTGTCGGTGGACGTCGGGGGCGGCGAGAAGCACCGCGTGGTGTGCGGGGCGCCTAACGTAGCGGCTGGCCAGAAGATCGCGTTCGGGGCGGTCGGGGCGAGGTACCGCGACGGCCACAGCGGGAAGCACGGGGTACTGAAGGCGGGCGTCATCCGCGGCGTGGAATCGGCCGGGATGGTGATGAGCGAGTACGAGCTGGGGATCTCGGAGGAGCACGAGGGGATCCTGGAGCTGCCGCAGGACGCGCCGCTGGGCAAGCCTCTGGCGGACGTGCTGGGCGACG
>JACRBR010000149.1 GCA_016213125.1 Chloroflexota bacterium
AGCGCCTCAACCGCAGCGCGCAAGCCGTCGGCTCCTCGGTTGAACTACGAGGCCTGGGATCGCTTGTTTGAGATCGGGCGCACCATACCTCTAGAGGAACGCGGCCGCATCCCAACAGGCGGAGCCGGCAACCCCGATCTCTATCGTCGTAGACCCAAGATACACCGGTAGTGCCGCGCGTCTACGCCGACACACCGTTCTACATCGCCCGGCTCAACCCGGATGATTCGCTTCATCGAGCCGCAGTCGAGGCGTTCCACTCTCTTGACCCGGCGACCTCCCTCAAGACCAGCGCAGCTGTGCTCATGGAGGTTCTTGAGTACTTTGCGTATGGCGGTGACGCGTGGAGAGAGGCGGCCACATTTGTCGTCGAGGGCGTGATTCGACGCCGGGACATGGATCTGGTCGACATCGACCGGCGCCTGTTCCTCGATGCGTTCGAACTGTACCGAGCACGTCGAGACTACAGTCTCACGGAGTGTCTGTCGATCGTCATCTGTCGTAAGTCCCGCATTGACACGGTCCTCACGCACAATCCCCATTTCCGCGACGAAGGCTTCGCTATCTTGTTCTGAGCCATGCAGGTCTGCCCCCCATGTCCGCCATCACCAGCGTCGCCTGCGGCCCCTGCTGGAACACCGTGAAGTCCAGCACGCGAACCGTGCAACGGTCCGGGCATCTGTCATCACCTCCGGGCGCTTGTGTGCCGAAGCGTAACAGACACTCCCGTGAGCGCATCCGTGGCACCGCTCCCGCAGTGACTACTCAGCGGCGCGCACGCACCATGCGTCGTAGAACGCGCTCGGCACGCTCTCGAAGACCGCATCGCCCGCCGAGTTCAACACCCCGACGTACCCATTGCCGCCACCACCAGGCACAGCACTCGAGCTCCAGAAGCCGACCCCAAAGGCGCCCGAGGGCACGTTCTGAAATGGATGTCCCGCAGGTAGAGCCGTCGATGGCCCGAGCAGCGTCTCCAGCTCCGCGGCCGTTGGCAGCCGCCACCCTCGCCGGTCCCCGAGACTCAGTCCAATGCAGTTCGTCGAAGCCTGCGATTGCGTGTAGCCCTGAACGAACAGCCCCACGTCCCGCTGCCACACCAGCCCTGTCTCGTGGTCCAGCACGCCCTTCGTTTCAAAGTGGCAGGTTGGGTTGCAGACCGCCATCAGGAACACGCACTCGAACCTCGTCGAGTCGCAGCCGCCGCCTCCTCCGTTCGTCGAGTCCAGGACCCGATCCCACACTCCGGGGATGTGCTCCAGCGTCTGCATCGTCGAATCCGGCGACCCAGGCGGGTCCAGCGACCCGCCACTGACGACGCCGGCGAGCGCCGAGAAGCCGTACAGTGCGCCGATGCCCAGCGCCATCCAGCCGAACCGAAATCCCCATCTCGTCATGGCATCCACCTCCAGCCGCCGAGCGCCCTCGCCGTGGATGCCGCCTACGTTACGCCTGTGCGGGCCATTCGTCCAGACGGGGCGTGCTAATGATGCGCCGCATCCGTCAATTTCTCCGCCCTCCTCCGAAGCGGAGACGCGCCCTCAGTACAAGATGTTCGCCCACGGGCTCGTTGCCGACGCCGCCGTCCCCGTCGGCCCGATGTCGCCCGCCCCCAGAAACGGCGCCGTCACGTTCCGCAGGCTGTTGCGGTACACGGTGTTCCCCGAAGAGCCCAGGCAGACGCCGTACAGGCCGTTGACGATCTGGTTTCCCTCGATACGCGAGGCGCTGTTCGTGACATTGAACGCGCACGCGTTGGGGTCGATGCCCACGCGCGAGTCCACGACGTTCTCCAGCGCCAGACCATTCCCCTGCAGGAAGATGCCCAGACCCGAATATACTCCGACGGTGCAGCGCTCGACCCGGGTTCCACCGCCGACGTAGATGCCCCAGGTCACGTTCCGCACGTTGCAGTCGCGCACCACGCTCGCGGCTCCCGTCTCGATCCCGGTGCCCGCCTCGTCGACAGTGCAGCGCTCCACCGTGCTCGTGTCGCCGACGATGATACCCGAGTACCGAACGATGCAATCGGAGAGCTGCGTCGCGAGTCCGCCGCTGATCCCGACGTCAAAGTCGAGCACCAGGCAGTTCCGCACGTTGCTGTGCGCGCCCACCTGCAAGCCGGTGTCGCCGTTGTTGCCGCTGCCATCGACACTGCAGCCGTCGACGTCGGCGAATGCGCCCAGCCGCAGCCCTCCGCCGGCCGTCGCCTGCACCTGGACGTTGCGGATCACCGAGCCGTCACCCACGTCCACCGCCGGCAGGCCCGCGTTGTTGTGCGCGATGCTCAGGTCCTCCAGCGTGAGCTGCGACGGCGCCGACGCGAAGACGGGCGCCTGGAAGCCGCGAATGCTCCCGTTGCTGACGGCGATGCGCCGGACGAAGTTCGCACGCACACCGTACGACGACGACCCGTTCCCCGTGATCGAGAACCCGTTCAGGTCCAGCCGCACATCGTCCGTTGTGATCACCACCCCGCTCTGCGAAGTCCCCGCAGCGAGGTCCTTCGTGAGGTAGTACGAGCCCGGCTCCGAGATCACCGTCCCCGCGGTCGAGACCGGGATCCGCCCGTCGATCCCGCCCGGCGACGCGACCGGCGGCCCCGGCGGGTCCAGCGGCCCGCCGCTCACCACCCCCGCCAGCGCCGTCATCACGTACAGCGCCCCCACCCCCACCGCCATCCATCCGAATCGGACCAGCCACGTGCTCATCGCGTCCTCCCGAAAGACCCTCGCTGGTCACAATAGTAATAACGCCGGGCGGCCGCGTCTGCGCTATTCGCCGGTAGACACCGAGTAGCCGTCAAGAAATCGCCGCACTCCGTGCCACCGTTAGCTTCTTGGCCAGCGGCTGAACGTCTAGTTTCCTCACACGGTAGCCAGCTTGCGATGTAGACTGAGCGCCCTAGCGATCCCGGGAGGATGCCCATGCACGCGACAATCAATCGCATAGGCTGGCTTGTAGCCGGCATCCTCGCGCTATCCGTCGTCGCTTCGATGACGGGTGTCGTCAGCGGCGGGCCGCTCGACCCGCCCGGACCACCAGCACCGATACTGCCCCAGGTGGAGCCGCGCAGCCCGATCCCGCCGGTCGGCTGGGACGGCACGTTCCCGATCACCATCAGCCAGCCGGGCTCGTATTTCTTCACGCGGTCGGTCACCACGAACGGCGCCAATCATGGCATCGAGATCACTGCCAGCGATGTGAGCATCGACCTCAACGGCTTCACGCTTCGCGGATTGGACTTATTCAACACGGGCATCCGGGTCATCGGCCAGCGCAGCGGCATCCACATCAGCAACGGCGTAATCCGCGAATGGAATATCGGGATCGACGGCTGGTCTCCAGACGGAGAAGCGGTATACAGCCGCGTCGACCACATCACAGCGCTCGACAATTCCGACGGTATCCGGCTTGGCTTCGACTCCGAGATTGTCGACTGCAACGCGAGTAACAACAGTCTTGGGATCATTACGCACTACGGCGTCGTTCGCGGCTGCCACGTCACAGACAACACCAATTACGGCATCTACGCCGAGGACGTCTCGCTCATCGAAGGCAACAAGGTGTGGAACAACGATTTCGGCATTGTCGTCACCTTCTCGGGCGCGCAGCCTGGAAACAACACCGTCAGGTCGAACACAGCCACCAACAACACGACCGCTGACATAAATTTCAACGGGACCGGCAACGTTAGCGACAACAACGTTACGACGTGCCCAGACTGGGTAACCGGAACCGCGAAGACCTACAGCCCCAAGTTCCAGCGCGACGTCTGTTAGCGCACAATGGGGTTTCTCAAGAGTCGGGCAGGAGGTACGCCCATGTCCACCACGATCAACCGCGCCGGCTGGCTCGTCGCCGGCCTCCTCGCCCTCTTCGTGGTGGCGGCCATGTCTGGCGTCGTCAGCGGCGGCCCGCTCGACCCGCCGGGCCCGCCAGCATCGAGCTTGCCCCAGGTTGAGCCTCGTAGCCCGATCCCGCCCGTCAGCTGGAACGGCACCTTCCCGATCGTCATCAGCCAGCCCGGCTCCTACTTCTTCACGCGGTCGTTGACTGGCACGCTGAACGCGAACGGCATTGAGATCACGACCGACAACGTCACCGTGGACCTCAACGGCTTCACGCTTACAGGCGCAGGCAACCAGTCAGGCATCCAGGCGATCGGCCAGCGCAGTGGCCTCCATATCCGCAACGGCGTGGTTCGGACCTGGGGCAGCGGGGTCGAGGGCTGGTGGGCAGGCGGGGAGGCGGTGTACAGCAGCGTCGATCACGTCACGGCGCTCGGCAATACTTTTGGCATCCGGCTGGGCTTCGACTCGGACATCACAGACTGCAATGCGAGCGGGAATGTCTATGGAATCTACACGCATTACAGCGTCGTCCGCGGCTGCCATGCCACGGACAACAGCCTCTATGGAATCTACGCCCAGGACGTCTCGCTCATCGAGGGCAACAAAGTGTGGAACAACGATTTCGGCATTGTCGTTACCTTCTCCGGCGCCCAGCCCGGGAACAACATCGTTAGGGCGAACACGTCTACCAACAACATCACTGCCGACATCAACTACAACGGGACCGGCAACACCGGCGACTCTAACGTAGCCACGTGCCCCGGCTGGGTGACGGGAGCAGGCGTCCTGAACTACAACCAGATGTATCAGCGCAACATCTGCTAGCCGGCGCGATGGTCCCCGTCCGCCGAACTGATTGCGTTTGATACCCAATGCCCTAACCTCTAACCTCTAATCTCCATCGCCCATCAACCGCCGCTCCTCCAGCCACCGCACGAACTCCGCCTCAGGATCCCCCACACCCAGGTTGTCCGCCGCGCGCCGCCGCGAGTGGATCCCTGCCGCCACCAGCGCCCGCTCGTCCTCCACCATCCGGCTGCGGTCCAGCGGCAGCACGCTCCCCCACGCGATCCGCGACCGATACGGGGCGTGGCTCACGCGTGGCTCCGCGTACTGCTCGAGAATCCGCAGGATCATCTCGTTCCGCCGCCGGTACGCCGCCCCGCGGATCAGCCGCTTGCGCGCCACCTTCTTCAGCAGCGGGTCCAGCTCGACGTTCAGCGCGATCCCCGAGAGCCCCGCGCGGTTCTCCCCGAACGCCGTCCGCGGCGACTCGCCCAGGTCGTGCAGTGCCCGGTACACCAGGTCCACGTAGTCCGCGTGGAGCTTCACCCCGCCGCCCTGCAGCAGGTCCAGCAGGTACGCCCTCGCCCGCTCCGGCAGCTCCCACACCGCCCACGGCACCACCGCGATGTCGTTGGACTCGCTCACGTTCTCCAGCACCGCGATCGGGTTCCCGGAGAGCTCCAGGATCATCGAGAGCTGCGTCAGCGCCCGGTTCAGCTCCCGCACGGGCTCCTTGATCGGCGGCAGGTCGCTCGCGCCCCAGAACTTCTTCGGCTCGCGGATGTTCGGGAAGATGACGTACGGGATGAAGCCGTACGGATTCTCCCGCGACTCCACCCGCGCCCCGCCCGCCCACAGCTCGAACGCCACCGCCGTCCACACCTCCACGATCTCTACGGTTGATGGAGCGCGGGCGCCCTCGCCCGCGTGCGCGGCCAACGGCTGCGCACCATTCCGGACACGCACAGGCGAGGGCGCCTGTGATCCATCGCCGTACAGCGCGCGCGCCGCTTCCGCATCGATGCAGTAGCGGCTCGCCACTCGCCACACGCGCGAGACGTCGTCGCCCGCCCACCACGCGAACAGCCCCTGCACGTCCGGCGCGCTCACCCGCACCCGCCGCTCCGCCGCGTCCCACGTCACCTTGTACGCGCCATCGCCCAGCACCGCTGCGTCGATCTCCGTATCGAAGTCGAGCTGGTCCAGGTTGTTCTGGTCGTACACCGACAGCAGCGCCCGCTCCGCCGCGATCGCCCTCTCGTGCGCCTCCGGCGTCTCGTCCTCCGGGTCCACCGCGAGGTTCACGCCCGTGCTGCCCCCGTGCGGCGTCATCAGGTACGACGCCGTCTTGTCGACGATCGCCTTCGCGTAGTTGAAGACCAGCCGCCGGTTCCGCGATCGCGCCATCGAGGCCGGCCACTGTTCCCCGTTGTAGAACGCCAGGTTGTCCGCGTACGCCCGCAGTCGTTCGCCGTCCATGCGCCGGATCTGTTCCGGCAGCGTCATCGTCTGTTGTGTCGCCCGTGCCATCATCGTCCGTCCTCCTTGCCTCGCCGTGCGGCCTTCGTCCTTCGCTCGCACAACACCTTCAGAGGCACGCGGCTCCCTCGCGGCCGCCGCCTCGCTGCCCGGTCCCGATCGCGATGATTCGTACGCACGCCCTGTTCCACGAAGACCGCGTACACGGTGCGGCGCGTCAGCCCGTACGTCCGGCACAGCATCTCGACCGGCGCCCTGTGCCGCCGCCGCAACACGGCGATCTCCCGATCTCGCGCGTCCGCCAGCCAGCGGCGCACGCTGTCCGGCTCGTCGTACTGGCACCGCGGCAGCGGGCACCGCAGGCACGACCGCGCCAGCTCGCACCCCGTGTCCGGATACCGCCCCTCGTCCGGCAGCGAGTCCTTGCGCACGCGCGGCAGTGTTTCCGCCGGCATCCCTTCCGGCCGGAAGATCGACACGATCCGCGCCCGCCTGACCGCCCGCCGCCCTGGCCTGCGCCGCCCGACCGGCGCCCGCGGCTCCTCGAACCGCACCAGTTCCAGATTCAATTGCTCGGCACTTTTGCCTGTTTCACGCTCGATCGGCTCGGCCACCATCATCCACCTCCACCGCTCCGCCCGTCGTCCGTCTTCCGCCTTCCGTCCTCGGGCGCGGACTCACCCCGCCCGCATCCGCCCCGTCGCGACGCGCCGCTGCTGGTCCCGCGACGCGTGCACCAGCAGCGCCGTGCTCACCAGGTAGTCGTCGTGTCCCTCCGCCGCTTCCACGAAGAAGTTCAGCGTGCTGTTCGCCCGATACGCCGCCCGCGCCAGCTCGCACTGCCGCCAGAACTCGCGCGACTCCGCCGACCCGTCGCCGCGGTACATCTTCAGCCGCCCGCCGTTCACCGACGCCAGCAGATCGAACCCGAGCTGCGACTTCGAGGCCGCCGTGAACTTCACCGCATCGACGCGCGCCGCGCCCAGCGCCTGCGCGATCAACCGCGCCGCCGTCTCGCCCAGCCCCGTCGCGTCCACCGCCACGCGCGCTACCTTCCACGCGCTGCGCAGCAGGTCGACGATCTGCGGCAGCAACGTCTCGTGCGGCACGCCCGTCCAGGCGTACTGCTCGACGATCTCGACCCGCGGCTCCTGCACCAGCGCGTCCGCCGCCGGGTACGCCAGCCGCCCGATCGTCAGCACCGTCGCGTCGCGCACGTCGCCCGCGCTCCTCCCGGCAACCAACGACAGGCCGTCGTCCGGAGGCGCGTCCTCGCCGCCCGCGAGATCGAGGCCCGCCACGTACATCTCGCCCGCGGCCGGCTGCCGGAGCCGTTCGTGGCCGCCGCCGAGCTGCGCCCGCTGCGCCGCCGTGAACAGCCGCCCGCCCCCGGCGATCGTCTTCAGGCAGTACTGCGTCAGGAACAGTGGGTGGGTCGCCCCCAGCCGCGCGCGCTCCGCCTCCACGTACGCCGCGTATGCCGGCACGTGCGCGGCCACGCGCTGCCAGTCGTACTCGAAGTGGCGCCGCACGCCGTCACGCCGCTCCAACTCCAGGTTGTGCTGCTTCGCCCGCTCCAGCAGCGTGCGGTCATCCCACGCCGTCCCGTACAGGACCGTCGTCGCGTTCGCCGTCGCCGCCATCGGCCGGAACTCCCGGTCGAACTTCTCTTCGTCGACGTCCTGCGCCTCATCGACCTCCAGCAGGATCGACGCCGTATGCCCCACGACGTTCGCCCCCGGCTCCGCCGAGAGAAAGAGCGCCCGCGCGCGCCCCACCGTGATCGCGTTGTCCGAGAGCCGCGCGGCCCCCGCCAGACCCGCCTGCCCCATGCGCGACCACAGCCGCCGCATGCTGATCCGTAGCTGCGGCCGAAACGTCGGCGCGCACTTCACCGCGTCGGCGTCGCGATGCCCGTGCCGCAACAGCAGGAACAGCTCGATCTGCGACGACAACTCGTTCTTCCCGCCCTGCCGCGCGATCTCCACCGTGAAGGTCAGTCCGCGCCGGTTCATCACGGAGTCGAAGATCGCGCGTCCGGCCTCGCACTGGTACGGCCGCAGCCGCGGCAGCTTCGCTCCTCCGATCATCGCCGCTTCCATATTCTCCGTGGGTCCTTGTTGTTGGGCGCATGCCTCGCCCGGGCGCCCGCTCCCGGCCGTCAGCCGAACAGCCGCAGCACCACCTGCGTCGCCACCGCCCCCGCCACCACGAACAGCAGCCCGTTCACGCGCGCGCGCACTTCCGCCAGGTCGCGCTCCAGCGCTCGCAGCCGCTCCGCGACGATCGCCCGGAACGCCGGCGCCGTCATCGTCTCCAGCGGCTCCGCCTCGCGGCGCTGTGCCGCCCGCCACCGGCGCATGAAGCGCCCCAGCGCCTCCCCGGCGGCGTCACGGTGCTCGACGTTGGTCTCGTTCATCTCACACCTCGTCTTCAACCCGCGCCCCCATCTGTTCGTTCATCTGCTCCAGCACCGACACCAGCGCCGACGACAGGTCCTTCGTCCGCTTCGGGCTCAGCCGGTACCGCACCGCTACCGCCTCGACGATCTGGCCCAGCAGCTTCAGCATCAGCGCGTGGTCTTTCTTCTCGTCGTTCACGGTCTGAGTCAGCCACACCCGCAGCAGCGTCACCTCGGGGTCGACGCTGTCGAGCTTGCCCGCCGCATCCACCACCTGCTGCGCGAGCCCCCCGTACACAACGCCAGCCGTGGCGGCCAGCGTCAGCGCTTGCGCATCGCCCGGCAGCGCCACATCACTGCCCGCCGCCTCAACATCGTCCGGAGTCATCCCCGCGCCTCCTCCCCGTCCAGCAGCGCCAGCACGTCGTCGATCTGCCCCTCCGGCAGCGATCGCGCCACCGCCGACACCCCCAGCAGCAGCAGCAGCGCCGCCCGCTCCCAGTCGTCGTGCTCGATCGCGGCTGCCAGCGCATCGCCGCTCGCCGGCTGGCGCACGGCGTGCCGGCGCGCCACGTTCCGGCGCGCCACGCTCCGGCGCCCTCGCCTGTCCCGATTGCGATGTGTCATTGCGGCGTCCTCCTCAGAATCAGCAGCGAGAGCAGCAGCGTCCCCGCCAGCAGTGTCAGCCGCGACGCCAGCCACGGCGCGGTCGCGTAAAACGGCGCCACGTCGAACCCCAGCCGCTGTGCCGAGAACAGCGCCTGCGCGAACGCCGCCTGCACCGCGATGCCCGCGTTCACCAGCGCCAGCGTCACGGCCGCCAGCCGCCGCCCTCGGCGCTCCAGCCCGATCCAGTGCGCGGCCAGCCAGGCGGCGTTGAACCCCGCTGCGGCGGCGGTCAGACCGTCGGCCGCGAACGCCAACGCAGAGCCGGTATCCACGGTGCGCACTGCCTTTCTCCCTCGTGGAAGCAGCGCCCCTGCCCTTCGGGCGAAGCTGGACCTGGTTCGGATACGCGCATCATAGAACATCTGTTCTAGTCCGTCAAACGCGCACCGAAGCCGCCGCAGCACAACTGCGGAACTTTTTCGCCAGATCGTTGACGGCTGTAGTAGACGCGCCCGCCGCCCGGCGATTACGGTTGAGGACAACACGCACACGGAGGCGAGCTATGACGAAGCTGCATCAACTGGGCTGGGGCGCCGCGGCCATCTTTGCGCTGCTCTTCGCGGCATCGCTCGCCCGCGATGCGCAGGGCGGCTCGCTCGATCCACCCAGCCCGCCGTCCTCGACGATGAAGGCGCTCGACGACCTGCCGCCCTCCTGGCACCAGACGCTCTCCGCCACCGGCGGCTGCTCGTCCGAGCGCTTCGAGTGCGTCATGCCGATCGTTGTGAACCCGTCATCGCCTCCCGGGACGGAGTTCGCGGCCGTCCTCGACCACGAGACCGGCCTCGTCTGGTCGCTCCACGCGTCGACCACGACGGACGGTTGGAGCGGCGCAGCCTTCACCTGCCGCGCGATGCAGGTCGGCGGCCGCTAC
>JACRBR010000150.1 GCA_016213125.1 Chloroflexota bacterium
CGTAGTCCTTGTAGAAGACCTCCATCGCCTGCATGCCCGCCGCCTTCAGCCCATTCAGGATTGGCTCGATGCGGTCGTTCGTGATCCCCATGTCGGCAGGATGCGCCCAGCACGCGAGCCCGCCGCGGGCGATGATGAACGCCACTGCTTCTTCCGGCGTCATCTTCCTGCGCTCGACGTAGGCGCTCCCGTTGCGGCCGATGAGCTTGTCGAACGCGTCCGCCACCTTCTTGACGTATCCGCCCTCGACTAGCGCCTGGGCAATGTGCGGCCGGCCTACGGCCGCGTCGCCCGCGATCTCCTGCACGCGCGACCACTCGACCATGTACCCCTGCTCGCGCAACTTGTTCACGATGCCTTCCCCGCGGTCCAGGCGTCCATCCCGCAGTTCCTTCAGCACCGCCTGCAGTTCGGGGTCATCGGGACTCAGGAACAGCCCCAGCATGTGGATCTCGGCGCCTTCGATGTCCGTTCCGAACTCCACGCCAGGGATCAGGTGGTACCCGGCGTGCTTCTTCCCTGCCTCGCGCGCCTCGGCGATGCCTTCCGTCGAGTCGTGGTCGGTCAGGGCGTGATATTCCACACCCTGCGATGCCACGAGGTCGACCAGCTCGGTCGGCGTCAGGCGCCCATCGGAGGCCGTGCTGTGCGTGTGAAAGTCGCCCTTGCTACCCATCTACCGTCCATTCCCTGTCTACGCGCTCGATCGCCCGAGCCTGCCCTGTTGTCTCTTCGATGTCCACGAGGACGGCGTTGAAGACGGCCGGCCCTGACCGCTCGCTGACCTTGAAGCGCGCCGGCATACCCGTCAGGAACTTCCGGAGCACGGGCTCCGGCTCCACGCCGATGATGCCGTCGCGTGGGCCGCACATCCCTAGATCGCACACGAACGCCGTTCCTTTGGGCAGCAGCCGCTGATCCGCCGTCGGTACGTGCGTGTGTGTGCCCACCACCGCAGATACGCGCCCATCCAGGTACCACCCCATCGCGATCTTCTCGCTCGTGGCCTCCCCGTGCATGTCGACGATCACGGGCGTGCCCGCTGGCACCGAGTCCAGCAGCCGGTCGGCGCATCGGAACGGGTCGTCGATCTCGTACATGAACGTGCGCCCCATCAGGTTGATCACCGTCACACCGCCGAACGAACAGATGCCGCGCCCCGGCACTCCCGGCGGATAGTTCGCTGGCCGCAGGATCAGGATATCGGTGTCCAGGTGCGGGATGATCTCTTTCTCGTCCCAGATGTGATTCCCCGACGTAATCACGTCCACCCCGGCCGAGAAGATCTCCTGCGCCGTCTTCAGCGTGATGCCCCGCCCCGCGGCCGCGTTCTCCCCGTTGGCGATCACGATGTCGATCGCCAGCTCTCGCTTCAGCGTCGGCAGGATCCCGGCCACCGCCTTCCGGCCCGGCTTGCCTACGATGTCTCCGATGCACAAAACCTTCATGGCACCACGCTGTCGCCGAAGCAGTTCGTCGCCTCTGCCGAGTTCGGTACAGAATAAGCGACGCGCGCCCGGCTGGACGCGCGCCACTGTTACAACCGATAACCTACAACCTCAGCGCGCGTATTCCGAAGCGCGGGTCTCGCGGACGACTGTCACTTTGATCTGCCCCGGGTACTCCATCGACTCTTCGATCTTCTTGCTGACGTCCCGCGCCAGCCGCATGGAGTCCAGGTCGTCGATCTCGTCCGGCTTCACGATGATGCGGATCTCGCGGCCGGCCTGGATCGCGAACGACTTCTCGACGCCCTTGAACCCGTTGGCGATGCTCTCCAGCGCCTCCAGGCGCTTGATGTACAGCTCCAGCGTCTCCCGCCGCGCGCCCGGCCGGCTCCCGCTGATGGCGTCGGCGATCATCACGATGACCGCCTCCGTCGACTCGACCTCCACTTCTTCGTGGTGCGCCTCGATGCAGTGCACGACCGGAGGGCTCACGTTATAGCGCTTCGCCAGCTCCCCGCCCAGCATCGCGTGCGTGCCCTCGACCTCGTGGTCGATGGCCTTGCCGATGTCGTGCATCAGCGCCCCGCGGCGGCACACGGTCACGTCCGCCCCGTTCTCCTCGGCGATCATGCCCGCAATGAACGACGACTCGACTGCGTGCTTCAGCTGGTTCTGTCCGTAGGATGTGCGGTACTTCAGCTTGCCCAGCGTCCGGAGGATCTCCGGGTGCAGGCCCGGGCAGCCCGCTTCGATGGCCGCCTGCTCCCCGGCCGTCTTGATGCTGGCCTCGACCTCCTGCTTCGCCTTCTCCACCACCTCCTCGATGCGGGTGGGGTGAATCCGGCCGTCCAGCACCAGCTTGGTCAGGGCGATCCGGGCGATCTCCCGCCGCACGGAGTCGAAGGCCGACAGCGTCACCGCGTCCGGCGTGTCATCGATGATGAGGTCCACCCCGGTTGCTGATTCCAGTGCCCGGATGTTGCGGCCCTCTCGGCCGATGATCCGCCCCTTCATGTCGTCGCTGGGGATCGGCACCACGGACACTGTCGTCTCGCTGACGACGTCGTTCATCAGCCGCTGCATGGTCGTGGCCAGGATGCTCCGGGAGCGGCGGTCCGCCTCTTCCTTCGCCTCCGCCTCCAGGGTGCGCACGATGCGGTTGGCCTCCTCGCGGATCTCGTCCTCCAGCTCCTTCAGGAGCAGGACGCGCGCCTCCTGGCTCGTCATGCCGGAGACGCGTTCCACCTCGGCGAGCTTCGCCTTGCGCAGCTCCTCGAGCTGGGTGCGGATCTCCTCCTGCTGGCGCTCCTTCTCGGCCAGCCCTGTTTCCCGCTTTTCCAGATTGTCTAGCTTGCGATCGAGGGTCTCTTCCCGATTTGCGACACGCTGCTCAAGCCGCAGGACCTCGTCCCGCCGCGTCTTGACCTCTTGTTCGGCCTGAGCCCGGATCTGAATCGCCTCCTCTTTCGCGCCGAGGAGGATCTCCTTTTCCTTTGCCTGTGCTTCGCTCAGGAGCCGCTGCGCCTCTGCCCCGGCCGCCTGCTCCTGATCCTTTACGGCGCTACGCCGCAGGGCGTAGCCGAGAAGAGCCCCGATCACCAGTCCAATCACGGCGCCGATAGCGACGCCGATGAGGATTCCGGCGACCATTGGTAGAGCCTTCCTTTCCTGTTGTTGTCTGCTCCCTCGAACCCGCCCGACCCTTCCGTTCGCGTCAGGGTTCGGGCACGGAGGCATCATACGAGTGGCCGGAACGGGGGGTCAAGGAAACCGACGGCTCGGTCGGGACGGCCGCTGCCCGGGCGAGTTCTACGGCGCCCAGGCGATCTGCGCGTGAAAGGCGCCCTCGCCGATGCGGTCGGCGGCGCCCGTCTCCAGGTTCACGTCGTACATCCCCGCTACGCCAATCGCGAAGATGTGCTCGCCCGAGCCGTCCCACGTCAGCGCCGGCAGGTCCTCCTTCAGGTTCGCCACCCGCACCGCCCGCCCGCCGGCCGCCTCCACCCTCCAGATGTCCTGCGGCAATCCGTCGAGTACAGTCGCGGGCCGCGGCGGCGCCGTGAACCCGCCGGAGGAGTCGCGTTCGAGCGACACAAGCTGGACCGGCGCTCGGGCCCCCGTCTGGTCCGCCGACGCGAACGCGATCGTCTGACCGTCCGGAGAGAACCGCGGGTACGAGAACGGCGCCAGCAGCTGGTCCACCCCCACCACCTCCACCGCCTCCCCGCCGCCCAACCCCGATGCCTGAAGCACCTCCCCCGTCTGTGGCAGCAGCTTCGCAATGACCAGCCGCTGCCGGTCCGGCGAGATATCGAACGCCAGCACGTCTTCCATCACGTTCTCACGCTGCCCCGTGGCCACTTCGATGCGCTCGAGCGTGTACACCACGCGCGTGATCCCTGCCTCGGTGCTGATCTCCTGCACGATGGCCAGCACGTGCCCGGCGTCTTCCCAGCGGGGAAAGCGCACGAGCTGGTTCGGCTGCGCGTGCGCGAACACCAGCCGCTGCCCGGAGCCGTCGCGGTTCATCACCCACAGGTCGGAGCCCGCGTCGAAACGGCCCTCTTCCACCTTGGGCGGCGGCTGCTGGATGTAGGCGATCGAGCCACCGTCCGGCGAGACCGCAGGGTCCAGCACGAACGAGTTCGTGCCCGCCATCTCGAGCAGGACCTTCCGCCCGCCCGACTTCACGTCGACCTCGACCACCGTATTCAGGTTCGCGATGAGGAGGGCGCCCTCTCCGGCCCGCGGGGGCTCGGTGGCGGGGCTGCCGCCGGGCGTAGCCTTCCCGTTGGACGACCCGCCGCCCCCGCATGCCGCCAGCACCACACCCGCGACCAGGCAGGCAAGAACGCGCCCTTTCACATTCGCAGCCTAGCGAACGCGGCCCTCTGCCGCATCGATCCCGAGCACGCGCGCCGGACGCAGCGACGGTTCGTTTCGCGCCCCTTCCTTATTCATGTACGGAAGTGCGCGGCCGCTCGTTTCGTGCTACTCCTGCTCTTCGCCGCCGTCATGCCTACCCGACCTAAGTTCCATCTCGCTCCAGCAGCGTTCCACCGTCTGCCGGGTGACCTCCCACCCGAACCCGCGCCGCTGCAGCAGCCCGCCCAGCCGCGACCGGAACCGCTGCTCGTTGAGCGCCGAGAGCGACCGCATCCGCCCCGTAGCCAGCCGGTACGCCGCCTCTGCGTCCGAAACCTCGCCCACCGCCTGCGCTGCAACGGCGGCATCCACGCCGTTCGCGCGCAGCTCCTGCACCAGCAGCCGGCGGCTCCGCGGCGAAGTCCGGCCACGCGACTCGGCGAAACTGTGCGCGTACTCGGCGTCGTCCAGCAGCCGGGACGCCCGCAGCCGCTCGACCGTCTCCTCGATGGTCGCCTCATCGAGCCGCCGCCGCTTGAGTCCCTGCCGCACCTCGCGTTCGCTGCGGGGACGCCGCGCCAGCATCGCCACCGCGGCATCCACGGCCTGGCGCCGCCGATC
>JACRBR010000152.1 GCA_016213125.1 Chloroflexota bacterium
GGCAACCCTCGTGGGGTACTCGGTACCTGGCGAGTGCTACGGCAACCAGCACGTGGCACTTCCGTAGGGGTTAGCATCCCTTGCCCGACGAGTACGGGTGGGGATGAGGAACGGGGGTGGGAGGCTCCGGCCTCCCACCCCCACAGCGTCGAAGTGAGAGCGAGTCCGGAGGCAGTGATGAAGCGGATGCGTGGAGTTGTGCTCACATTGAGCATCGTCGTGATCGCCGTGGCGATGGCGATGCTCGCGACGGCCTGCAGTGGAGGCGACAGTAAGCCGACACCCAGCCCGACGCCGACGGCGGCGACCGCGGCCACTCCCGCAAGCACCAACACGCCTGTCTTCGGCACGCCCATTGCATTGCCGCCAACCCCACTGGTCCCGGAGCGTGGCGCCGCGGACCTTTCGGAGGGCATCGGCGTCTATCCGGCGGTCGTTGCGTTTGCGGATGCGCTGCGCGGGGGCGAATATTTCCGCACTGTTGGCATCCAGAACGGCGGACCCATCGAGCACACATATAGCTTCGAGACATCGGGCGACACGGCCCCGTGGCTGACGTTCGTGAGCCCTGATCGAGCGACCGATGTGAACGAAGTTGTCGTACCTCCGCACGGAAGCATTCAAGTCCTCGTGAAGGCCGTCGTTCCTCCTAGCGCCGCTAATGGTGCATATGACGGCTCAATACGAGTCCTCACAACCACCAGCGTGGGCCCGGACTCCGAGAACTCGGGAACGGGTGTGCGGCTTGGCGCCGATGTCAGCGTGAGCGTTGCGGTGACGGGAACACAAAGGATCGACGGGCAATTCGTCGATGCCGGCGCATCGGATGTGGAGTCCGGATACCCGCTGCGGATCCAGTCATCACTCGTCAACTCGGGCAACGTACAGGTGAACGCGATCATCGACGTCAACATCGTCGACTCCGCC
Organism: Chloroflexota bacterium; assembly: GCA_016213125.1. Classification (GTDB taxonomy): domain Bacteria; phylum Chloroflexota; class Dehalococcoidia; order DSTF01; family JACRBR01; genus JACRBR01. The sequence goes on from JACRBR010000152.1 coordinate 928, forward strand.
GGCAATGTAGTCGACCACCTGACATCTACGGACCAGGTGCTTTATCCCAACGAGCGGAAGCAACTCATCACCGAATGGGACACTACGGGAAAGACTATCGGCGAGCGGACGGCGAGCATATCGATCAAGTATGGAGACCTCGACCTGGGGACGAAGGACGTGCGGTTCAACATTCTGCCTGTCGGAACGTTCACACGACGCGCCGAACTCGCGGACGTGCACCTCGCCAACTCCCCACGAGCGGGAGAACTGGCCAAGTTGGTTGCCGTCTTTACGAATACCGGGCAGATCGAGACCAGGGGTAAATTCGTTGGCGAGCTGTATAGTGGCGAGCGGCTGATCGCGCCGCTGACGAGCGAAGAACAGCTACTGCTCCCAGGCGGCACTGGCGATCTTGAGATCCTGACGACCGTCCCGGAAGACGGCGACTACACCGTTCGGGGCCGGATCAACTACGAAGGCCGAGAGACGGACGAGCAGTCATTCTCATTCAAGGTCGGTAGCTCGGGCGGTGGCGTATCGCCGCTCTTGATCGCGGCCGGGCTTGTCGCCGTGTTCGTCGTGCTGGCAGGCGGCGGATGGGCGCTGGTGAGGCGCCGGGCGCGGGTTGCCGGCTGAACGCAGGGGAGGGGCGTGTTCGAACAACGCGCCGCCAGGTGCCGGAGTGGGAATGAAACGGACGCGCGCCTTCGCTGGCATCGTCTTCGCACTGATCGTGATGATGCTCGCCGTCTGGGGGGCGCCCTCGCAGGAACGTGCCTCGGCGGCTGAAGGAAGCTGGACCGGACGATACTGGGACAATCCCGACCTCGCCGGGACACCTGTCCTGAAGCGCGACGACGGCTACTGGCTGGACTTCTTCTGGGATGGCGTCTCGCCCGGGCCAGGCGTGCCGGACGAAGGGTGGAGCGCCCGCTGGAACCGCTCCGACTGGTACGAGGCCGGCGAGTACCGGTTCACGGTGACCGTGGACGACGGCGTGTATCTGCAGGTCGATGGCGTCGGCATCCTCGACGAATGGTTCGACCAGAGCGTGACCACGTACGTCGTGGACTACGACCTTACCGAGGGCATCCACCAGCTGCGCGTCGACTACTACAACAACGCGTTCGAGGGGTGGATCGAGGTGGAGGTCGAACTGCTGCAGGCGGCGGAGCCGGCCATCCCCACCGACACCCCGGAAGCGCCGCCACCCGAGCCGTCACCCGTCGACACTGCCACGCCGGCTCCGCCGGCGGCATCGCCATCCGCACCGGCGCCAGCGCCAACGTCCGCGGCCACGGGAACAGCTCGCGCGCCGTCATCGCCGACGCGCGGCCCGCGCGCGTCGACGCCCTCTGCCTCGGATACCGCGTCGTCAGCATTCGCGCCCCCCGTCACGGCTACGCCGACCGCTGTCCCGAGCACGCTCCCGCCGGACGTGGGATGCGCCTGGCAGCTGCCGGACATGGATTCCCTTGCGGCGGGCATGCAGTACACGGACGCGGGAGGCGGTCACGACGACGATCCGTTGACGTACCCGGACGCGGACGGAAACGCCGCGAATGGAGTGCAGCCGGCGTGCGCGCTCGCGGCGGGGCTGCCCGCGCAACCTGAGGGCGTGCTTCACATGGTGCAGACGGCGCCGAACCTGGACAACCTGCCGGAGGAGCGGCGGATCGAGGTGTGGCTTGCGGCGACCCACGCGGAAGGGATCGACCGCATCGCCGGAGCGTTCTTCGCGGTGTACGACCCCCAGGGCACACAAGTTGCCACCATCGCGGCGGCCAGCGCGTGTGACGCCGCGGGCAGCCCCATGTTCGGCGCGGCGACGGGCACCGGGCAAGTGGACGGAAGCGCCGTGGGCGATCCCGGTGGCGGCCTTGCGGCGCTGTGCCTCGCGGGCGGAGCAGTGCTGTTCCGGGGTGAACTGCTCCTGAGCAATGCGGATGCCTGTGGCGAGTACAAGGCCGTTGGAGTGGCGATGAACGGCGCGGGTTACGCGGACTCCGTTTCGTTCAAGTTCGATGTGGTCTGCCTGGTGGCGCTGCGCATCGACTTTCAAACGATTGACTGGGGCGCACTGACACCAGGCGTGCCCGTTGTGATCGAGGGGGACGCCACGTTCCTGGTCGAGGCCGAAGGCAAGCCGACGCTGCGGAACGCGGGTAACGATGGCGCAGAGGTCGCTGTGCGCTTTTCGCCGCTGGTGGGACAGGTGTTGGGCGAGCGCATCGAGACCTTCGCGGTGTGCATCACGCCGCTGGGGCGCGGCGGCGACTGCCGCTCGACCGACGGCGACGGCATGGTCTCGTTCGCCGGAAGCGCGCCTTCGATCCTGTGTGCGGCCGCGCCCGCGGCGGCGAATTTCGTTGTGATGCCGCCGGATGGGGTAAGCGCGGACCAGTATCGGGGAGCTGTGGAAATCGTGGGATCGCACCGCGCCGGCCGATGCTTCGGCGCGCTGTATCTGCCGTGACGCCAGCCCGCGCCCGGCCGGAGGCCAGCATGCAAGGGCCGGTGGCCGGCCGAGCGAGTCTGGTCGCCGCGTACTTGACGGAATGGCTTGACGGCTATGCAGGCTGACCCCTAGCCTTTCGATCGTCCGGTACCCGCACCGGCCTTAGATACACGTCTTAAGATTCATACTGGTTCAGATCCGCAGCGCCGTGGTGTCTCGCGGCGACTGTTCTGGTTCCGCGCAGTTGTGCGCTTGAGGAGAACCGACATGGTGGTGGCCGGCCTATCTCGCCGTTTTGCGCGGCACGGTGTGCTGGGTCTGGGAGCGCTCCTGCTGGCCGTTGCCGCCGGGGCCAGCCTGCTGCTGACCTCGGGTTCGCCGACAACGACGTTTGCGCTGCCCGTAGCGTTTGATGCTGAGTCCAGCTGCACGGCGACGACGGCGAACGCCGTCTCATGGTCCACGCACGATGTGGGGAGCGGCAACAACCGGCTGCTGCTCGTCGGCATTTCGTTCCGGCGCGACAGCGACACGCAGACTGTGAGCACCGTGACATGGGACGCGGACGGCGCCGGTGGCGCGGCCCCCGTGGCGCTGTCGCTCGTGCCCGGGGCGTTCCAGGACAATCCTATCTTGGGAGCTATAGAAGACCTGCGTGTTGAGGTATGGAGTCTGCTGAACCCCGCGACCGGGTCGAACGGCACCATCGCCATCGACCGAAGCGGAACCGGAACCTCGCCGATCGCGTGCGGTGCGGCGTCGTTCGCGAACGTTAATCAAACTACGCCGTTGGACGCCCCCGTCCCGGCACTGGGCGACACGGGAACCACCGCGTCGGTGACCGTGCCGTCGGAGGCCGGCGACACCGTCTTCGGGGTTCTGGGCGTCGAAGACGAGGGCGCGGTCACGGCAGGCGCCGGGCAGGACTCCCACTGGAACGCGGCCATCGGCGCGGCCGATAATGCGACCGATGTTCGCGGGGCCGGCAGCTCCGAGGCGGGCGCCGCGTCGGTGGTCAACTCCTGGGACAGCATTGGGGCGGCCGATGAATGGGCGATGGTCGGTCTGAACATCAACCAGGACAACGTGCCAACCGCCACGCCGACGTTCACGCCGACGTTCACTCCAACGGCGACGCCCGACGTGTGTGGTGGCGACGTCATCATCTCGGAGTATGTTGAAGGTAGCGGCCCGGACGCCATCGAGATCTACAACGGCACCGGCGCGACCGTCGATCTCACGGCTGGCGCGTATGCCATCGACATCTACGACAACAACACCACGGCGGTGGTGGCAACGATCCTGCTGACGGGCAATCTGGCGTCCGGTGGCACCTTCGTCATCGCCAGCTCGGACATCGCGGGCGTGGCCGAAGACATGATAACGGCGTCGCTGGCGTACTCCGGCGATGACGCCGTCGCGCTGCGGCGCGCCGCGACGATCCTGGATGTCATCGGTCGCATTGGCGTCGACCCGGGGACGGAATGGGGGTCCGGGCTCACCAGCACGGCGGACAACACCATCCGCCGCAAGGCGGCGGTGTTCACCGGCGACACAAACGGCGCGGATGCATTCACGCCATCCACGGAATGGGACGGGTTCGCCCTCGATACGGTGAGCGGGCTGGGGTCGCACACGACGAACCTCTGCAACACGCCGACGCCGGCGAGCACAAGCACTCCGACGAGTACCGCCACTCCGACCGATACCGCCACCTCCACGCCGACGAACACCCCGACGGCGACGAACACGCCGGTGCCGACGACGACGGCGTGGGCAATGAGCATCGACTGCGACACATCGACCGCGGGGATACAGGACACCTGCACGGTGGCGGGGCCGGGTAGCGCCGATGCGGATGTGTATATCACGAACATCAGCGACATCCCGCGGCGGCTGGCCGCGTTCAACTTCACGGTGAAGGCGGACCAGACGGTGCTGGATCCGGTCGTGCCGGGATCCTGCGTCTCGCCGTCCTACGACTGCAACCCGGACTTCGACCAGACGATGGCAGGCAGCGCGTGGTCGTGCAACCCGCCCGCACCAAATCCGGACGCCGATGCAAACCCGTCCGTCGCCCGCTCCTCGATCTCCTGCATCAACGCGGTCGCGCCACCGGGAGATGGGCCCCTGCTGAATGCGGGAGACTCGCTGCGCCTGGTCACTGTGCACTACGCCACCAGCCTGGGCACATCGAACCTGGCGCTGGAGGAAGCGGCCGCATACGACGGGGATCTGGAAGAGATCATGAGCTGCAACGCGCCGCTGTTGGTCGCCGGCATCTGCAATGAGGCGGAACTGACCGTGGCGGCCCCGACGGCCACGCCCACGGACACGCCGACGCCGACGGACACGCCGACGGATACGCCGACGCCGACGGACACCCCGACGGACACGCCGACGCCGACGGACACCCCGACGGATACGCCGACGCCGACCGATACACCGACGGACACGCCGACGCCGACCGACACACCGACGGACAAGCCGACGCCGACGGACACGCCCTCGGTGACACCGACGCCGACGGATACTCCGACGGACACGCCGACGCCGACGGACACCCCGACGGACACGCC
>JACRBR010000151.1 GCA_016213125.1 Chloroflexota bacterium
CGGCGAGCTGGGGCGCCTTCTCGCGGAGGGCCGCGCGCAGTTCGTCGGGCAGCTTGGGCACGGCGAGGCCCGCCTCTTCGCAGACGTCGGCCGACTGCACCGCGCGGCCACCACCGCCGCCGACGACGCCGACGCGAGGGCGTAGGGCAGCGCCGCTAGTAGAAGCGGCGGCATCATTCCTCAGAAAGGCGAAGGCGACGAGCATATCGATGAGGTCGTCGAACGTCGCGACTTCGACCGCGCCTGCCTGGCGCAGCACAGCCGACCAGATCTGCCGCTGCCCCGCGAGCGCGGCCGTGTGCGACGCCGCGGTCCGGGAACCGGAGCTGGTGCGGCCGCCTTTCAGGACCACGACGGGCTTACGCTCCGCGCATGTCCGCAACGCATCGAGCAGGCGGCGGCCGTCGCGCGTGCCCTCGATGTACGCACCCACGACCTGCGTCTCGGCGTCGTGCGCCAGGTACTCGAAGAAGTCGGCTTCGGTGATGTCGAGGGCATTGCCGTAGCTCACGACCTTGCTGAAGCGGAGGCCGCGCGCGGCGCCGTGCAGCATCAGCTCGACGGAGTTGTTGCCGCTCTGCGAGATGAAGGCGACGCCGCCCTTCGCGCGCGGCAGGTCGGGCCGGAACGACAGGCGGGAAGTCGAGTCGAACACGCCCATGCAGTTCGGGCCGACGATGCGGATGCCGGCTGCCGCGGCCGATTGCTTCACCCGCTGCTCGAGCTGGGTGGCCTCGGCATCGCCGGTCTCGGAGAACCGGCCGGTGAACATGATGATGGCCCGGACGTGCTTCTGCCGCGCCTGCTCGATGAGGTCGAGCACGCCATCGGCGGGGATGCAGGAGATGACGAGATCGACGTCGGCGGGCACGTCTGCGAGCGCCGCGTATGCCTTCAAACCGAGGATCTCGGGCGCGCGGGGGTTAATGGGGTAGATGGGGCCGTCGAAGCCGAACTCGTGGATCGCGCGGACGTAGTCGTGCCCGGGGCTGTCGACGTTGGAGGACGCGCCGGCGATGGCGACGCTCCGGGGCCGGAAGAGTGCGTCGGGTATCTGGCTCATACGCACGGGAGTCTACGGGAGGACCGCAGTTCGAGACAGACGGACGGGTTTGCCTGACACCGCCAGGTGTGCTGTGCTGGATCCCGCGCGCGCGTGTTGGCGCGTGCCTGTCGAAAGGAGGCTACGATGCCGGCCGACGTGATCAAGGTGGGCCCCCTGGGCCCGTACGCGAACAACGCATACATCATCGTGGACGTTGGCACGAAGCAGTCGATCTTCGTCGACGCGCCGATCGACAGCGCGAAGGCGATCGCTCGCGCGGAGGGCACCGACGTCCAGATGATCGCGGTGACGCACCGTCACGGCGACCACTGGGCGAACATCGACCTGGTGAAGGAGAAGCTGGCCGCGCCTGTCTGGTGCCACGATGACGATCGCGCGCCGTACAAAGAGAAGGTGTTCGACACGCTCGCCGACGGCAGTGACATCGTCCTGGGCGAGTCGAAGGTGCGGGTGATCCACACGCCCGGCCACACGGCGGGCAGCATCTGCTTTCTTGTGAAGACGAGCGGCGGGCCGGTGCTGATCTCGGGCGACACGCTGTTCCCGGGCGGGCCGGGCCGCAGTGACAACCCGGCCGCCCTGCAGGAGATGATTCGGAGCATCACCTCAAAGCTGCTGCCGCTGCCGGAGGAGACGAAGGTGCTCCCGGGGCACGGCGACGACACGACGATCGCCGCCGCAAAGCGGGAGTACGCCGTCTTCGCCGCGAAGGAGCATTCGGCGGATCTTTGCGGTGACGTGAGCTGGGACGCGTAGTTCGCCCGATCGTCAGGGATCGATCCCGAGGAGACGGGCGGCGTTTTCGCGCAGGATCTTCGGGCGCACCTCGTCGTTGAAGCCGGCCTGCTCGAAATCGCGCAGCCAGCGCTCCGGCGTGATGGCCGGGTAGTCGGATCCGAAGATGACCTTGTCGCCGATCATGAAGTTGGTGTAGGTGATCAGCGACGGCTGGAAGTACTTTGGCGACCACCCCGAGAGATCCATGTAGACGTTCGGCTTGTGGACCAGCATCGCCAGCTGCTCCTCCTGCCATGGCCATGACGGATGCGCCATGACGATGGTTAGCTCCGGGAAGTCGGCTGCGACGTCGTCCATGTACGGGATGGGCCGTGCGTAACCCAGCTTGATCCCGCCGCCGCCCGGGCGTCCCGCGCCGACGCCCGTCGTGCCGGAGTGGAACAGCACGATCAGCCCGAGTTCCTGCGCCTTCGCCCAGAGCGGGTAGAAGCGGCGGTCGTTCGGGTAGAACTCCTGCGTCGAGGGGTGGAACTTCAGGCCCTTCAGTCCCAGGTCCTTCACGCGTGAGGCCTCGCGCACCGCGGCGGCGCCCTTCCAGGGGTCGACGTTGCCGAAGGCGGTGAACGTATCGGGCCAGCGGCGCACGCAGTCGGCGAAGTAGTCGTTGGGGATGGGTGGGCGGCCGGACACCGTCTCGTCGTCGATCGCGAACAGGACGCCGAAGATGTCGCGCTCGATGTAGTAGTCGGCCATCTCCTCGGTCGTGGCGGGAGGTGGACCGCCGCGAAAGTACGCGGCCATCTCCGCCTGGGCCTGCGTAGAGAGACCGGCGGGGCCCGGCGGGTGGATATGGAAGTCGATGATCTTTGGCATCAAAGCCCCTGTGTGTGGCCGGTTAGTCGTCGGTGATCTGGAACGCGATCTTCGTCTGTATGACCTGGTTGCTGTCCGACTGCGTGATCGCGATGTTGCAGTTCGCCTTGTACTCGCCAGTGGCGAAGGCCTTCACGTCGACGCTTGTCTTCTCGCCCGGGTTTGTAGACAGCGTGACGCTGGTGAAGTCCGGGCCATATGTGATCTGGGGAGGCGGATCGCCTGTGACCGTCATGGGGAACCGGTCCATGACCAGCGACATGCCGTCCTGGGTTTCGTGGTGCTTTTCGTTGTCCAGGACAATGCGTGTCTCCTGGCCCAGCTTCATGCGGAGGAACTTCAGGTTCTGGCAACCGCCCTCCGTGATGATGAGCTTCTTTGGGCCGGCGCCTAGCGAGTCGCATGCGGTGAGGAGCGCGGGCAGGAGCAGCAGCCCCAGCACGGCTAGACGGATTCGGTTCACTTCATCAACCCCACTTGTACGTTCCTGAAACGGGCCGGCGCGGCGCCATGCCCCGTATGCGCGACCTGTTCGGGCTGTCCCTTGCCGCAGTTCGGCGTACCCCACACGACCCAGTGCTCGCGGTTGGCGATGGCGTCGCAGCTGCCCCAGAAGCGCGGCGTGATGCCCGTGTAGGTGGGGTTCTTCACCAGATCGCCCAGCTTCCCATTCTTGATCTCGCGGCCGACCTCGGTGCCGAACTGGAAGTTGAGACGTTTGTCGTCGATGCTCCAGCTCCGGTTCGTCTCCATGTAGATGCCGTCGTCAGTGTCCGCGATCATGTCGTCGAGCGTCCAGTCGCCGGGTTCCAGGCTGACATTCGTCATGCGGATGAGCGGGATGCGGTTCCAGCCGTCGGCGCGCATGGTGCCGTTGCTGCGCTGGCCCAGGGCCGCCGCGGTCTCGCGCGAGGTGAGGTAGCCAAGGAACAGTCCCTCGCGGACGATCGGCGTCGACTGCGCGGCGACACCCTCGTCGTCGAAGCCGAACGTGCCCAGTCCGCCCGGGATGGTGGCATCCGCAGTCATGTTCACCAGTGGCGAGCCGTACATGAAGTTGCCGAGCTTGTCGGTGGGGAGGAAGCTCGTGCCGGCGAACGCGGCTTCGGTGCCAAGGACCCGGTCCAGCTCGATGGGGTGGCCGCAGGATTCGTGGATCTGCAGTGCCACCTGGCTGCCATCCAGGATGACCGTTGTGGTGCCGGGCTCCATCGTCTTCGCCCGGAGCAGGGCGGACGCTTCTTCGGCGACGCGTGCTGCGTTGCCTGCGAGATCGTAGCGCTCGATGAACTCCCAGCCCTCGGTGCCCTGGTGGCGGCCGACGCTGTTGGGGTAGGAACGGTTCTGCACCTCACCCTCGTCGACGGCGGTCGCTTCGAGGCCGCAACCGGTCTCGTACAGCTCCTGCTCGATATACGCGCCTTCCGTGCTCGCGAAGACCTTGTCCTCGCGCTGGCAGTAGATGTTCCCTTCGGCGGAGATGATGTTCGGGACCGCCATCATCGTCTGGTTGACGCCGAGCAGCAGAGAGATCTTGTCGTCGAGGGAGACCGCGAATGGATCGCGTTGGACCGGCGTGCGATAGGAGCCGCTCACGGACTGAGGCGGACCGATGTCGGCGCGCGGCCCGCGCACTCGCGCCGAGGCCTTCGCCACGCGGACGGCTTCGGCAGCGACGATGTCGGCTTCCTCCGTCGTCATCTTGTGGCTGGCGGCGAAGCCCCAGTAGCCATCGACGATGACACGGACGCCGAATCCCAGCGACTCCTCCGAGGTGAGCGCCTCGACGTTGCGGTTGCGCACTGCCACGGACTCCGAACGGAAGCGGACGATGCGGACATCGGCGTATCCGGCGCCACGCTGTCGTGCGGTGTCGAGCGCGCGCATGGCGAGGTCGCGCATCAGGCGGCCGCCTTCATCGCGTGCTTCGCCAGGAACTCGAGGATTCGGGCGTTGACCTCATCCGGGTCTTCCACGTTGAAGCCGTGGCGAAGACCCGGGAACATATGCAGCTCCGCGCCCGGGATGCGTTCGGCCAGGATCGGCGAGTTCGCGGCATCGACGAGCATATCGTCCGTGCCGCCAATCACGAGCGTGGGAGCGGTGATGCGAGAGAGCCGGTCGAAGGTGTCGTGCTCGCGAATGGCCATGAGCTGGCCCTTCATCCCTTCCAGCGTTTGCGGGAACTGGAGCGTCGTGACGGCCATCTGCTGGAACGCCGGACCCGGGCTGGCCAGGTACTCCGGTGTGAATGCCAACAACATCGACTCCTGCAGGCGCTCCGGCGTCATCAGGGCTTCCAGGCTCTCAGCCTCCAGGGCTTCGGCGCCGCTGTCCATCATCTGCTGATAGCCGGCCGATCGCGGTCCGCCCGGCGTGGTGCAGGCGAGCACCAGGCTGCGCACGCGCTCCGGGTAGTTGATCGCGAACTCCTGCGCGATCATCCCGCCCATCGATATGCCGATGACGTGTGCGGAGGCGATGCCTAGGTGGTCCAGCAGCCCGGCGGCGTCGGCGGCCATCTGTCGCATGGTGTACGGGCCATCGGGCTGGGTCGTGCGGCCCGCGCCGCGGTTGTCGAACGCGATCACGTGATAACGCTCGGACAGAGCCGGTACCTGGGCGGCCCAGGCGCCCGCGTTCATGGTGAACCCCATGATGAGGAGCACCGGCTCGGCGTTGGCGTCACCATGCTCCTCGTAGTACAGGTCGATGTCATTGATGTGTGCGGTCGCCATCATCCCTCCGGTCCCGATCACCAGTTCGAAAAGAGTAGCAGGAGTCCGCCGCACACGCGCATGCCTACGTGGTGCGCTGCTTGTGGACGGCCGCGTGCATGCGCTCCCGCATGAAATCAACGGTGTAGTCGACGGTCCAGGGCAGGAGGTCGTTCCAGCGGGACACGATTGATTCACCGATGCCGATGAATACCTCCGGCTGGTGCCATCGCACGCCACGCACGAGGGCCTGCGCCACCTGCTGGGCCGTCGCGACGCTGAGCCCCAGCCCGTCGACCTCTACGTTCTCCATCAGGTCGGTGGCGGTGGGCCCCGGATACACGGCGACGACGTGGACGCCGTCGCGCGCGACCTCGCGCCGGAGCGCTTCGCTGAACCCGCGCATCGCGTACTTGGACGCGCAGTACGTGGCGTAGTACGGCAAACCCATGCGGCCGGCCACGGAGGAGACATTCACGATGGTGCCGCGTTTCGCCTCCCGCATGTGTGGCAGCGCGAGCTGAGCCAACCGGATGGGCGCCCAGATGTTGACGCCCACCATGCGGCCGATATCCTCGCCCGGTATCTCGTCGAGCCGTCCACCGGAGATTACGCCGGCGTTGTTTACGAGGACGTCGATCTTTCCGTGATGGGCGATCGCTCTACCGATGAGAGCGCGCAGATCGTCATCCTTGGCCACGTCGCAATGCACGATCTCCGCCTGGCCGCCGGAGTGGCGGCACTCGTTTGCCGCCGTTTCCAGCGCGTCCATGCGGCGGCCGGCCAGCAGCACGGTCGCGCCTTCGCAGGCGAATTCGAGCGCGGTGGCGCGGCCGATGCCCCGCCCGCCACCGGTGATCACCACTACCTGGTCCTTGAAGTGGTCCGTCATCCCGCCACCTCCCTCATCGAGGTCCGTTCCTTGAGATCGTGACGAGTCGGCGATATGCGGTCAAGTTGCCGATCGGCAGTGCCCTGACGTGCTTCGAGGACCCGCGACCAGAGATCCTACCGCACGGCGGTCCGCCCTGGCGGGGCGGTACGCTTGCGAGTCGCCCGTAGCTGATGCGACCATGCGCCGGGCGGGCAGCGATGGAGGTCACGCATGGCGACCGAACCGGGCAGAGCAGGCCAGCGGAAGGGCAAGGTCAACCTGCCGTTCCCTCTGCAGGGGAACGAGGACGTCCTGGTGATCTGCCGGCGCCACTGGATGTACCTCTGGCCGCGCACGATCTTCTGGACGGTGCTGGCGATTCTGCCGGTGGCGGTGGTGGCATGGCTGCTCTTCGGCGTCGGCGATGTGGGTGGCCAGGCGGCGATGATCTTCTGGCTGGTCGCGCTCGTGTACGTGCTTGCCTGGGCAGTCCGGATCTTTCTCAACTGGTACCAGTACGACAACGACCTGTGGGTCGTGACCAATCAGCGGGTTGTCGACTGCATCAAGCCCAACCCCTTCGGACTGAAGATCTCTACCGCGGACCTGGTGAACATCCAGGATATGACCGTGGTCAGGAGCGGGCTCCTGCAAACAGCGCTGAACTACGGAGACATCGTCTGTCAGACGGCGGCCGATAACCGCGACTTCACCCTCGGCGGCATACCACGGCCGCAGGACGTGCAGCTTCTGATGGACAAGGAGCGAGACCGCGAGCGTCTGCGCGGCCGCTAAGGTGCGGACCGATCGCCCCTGGATGCTCAGCGGCCCGTAGATCGCACCCGCCGCCCGTGTTACGATCGCGCCCCATGTGCGAGTGAAGGAGAGCGCGATCATGAAGGACATACGCGGCTGCAACGCCATCGTCACGGGCGCGTCCCGCGGCATCGGACCGTACATCGCGAGGACGCTGGCGCGTGAGGGCGTCAACCTTGTCCTCGCCGCTCGCGACGCTGCGAAACTAGAGGAAACACGCGTGGCCTGCGAAGCGCTGGGCGTCCGTGCGATCAGTGTCGCGACGGACGTCACGCTCGACAGCGATCGACGGCGGCTGGTCGAGGCTGCCCTGCGGTCGGGACAGATCGACATCCTGGTCAACAACGCGGGCGTGGAGTACCCGGGCACGCTCACGGAGCTGACCTTCGACGAGGTCGATGGCATCCTCGAGACCAACCTGCGGGCACCGGTGCATCTGTCGAAGCTCGTCGTGCCGGGGATGCTCGAACGCAAGCGGGGGGCGATCGTGCATGTCTCGTCGATGGCGGGGAAGGGCGGCGCGCCCTACAACTCCATCTACTCGACGACCAAGTTCGGCCTCCAGGGGCTCGTCGAATCGATGCAGTTCGAGCTTGACGGCACAGGCGTTCACATGGCGACCGTCTGTCCCGGGTTCGTCAGCGAAGCCGGGATGTGGATGAACCGCGGCGGCAAAGCTCCCCGGATGATGCGCGAGGTCTCACCCCAGAAGGTCGCGGACGGCGTGCTCAAGGCGATCCGCGGCGCGCGGGAGGTGCTGGTGGTGTCCGGGCCGATCCGGCCGCTGCTGGCGCTGAACCAGCTCTTCCCCGGCCTCCAGAAGCCCATCATCAAGCGCATGGGTGTCGACACGGCCATGCGCGGTCACGGGCCCGAGAAGGCAGCGGTGGAGGAGGAGCGCGAGACCGCGGACATCGGCTAGGCGGTGGGTCGAATCAGGTCGGAGGTGCGCCAGCCCCACGAGCCATGTGGCCCGGGTTGGGAGGCCCGCCCGCGGCGGCTGGCAGGTGCGCATGTGCGTCTAATGTGACGCTTGTGTCGCGCCGATACTTCTCGCGATATGGATGACGTCCGAAAAGAGCTGGCTGCGACAATCGATGCGATGGTAGCCGATGGCGAAGTCCCCATGTTCCTCATGGTGGACCTGGTGGGGGCCGAGTACCTGCGCCAATCGGCAAGGGGAGACGCGCTCGCCACGTTCCGTGAGACCTGCATGGCCTCGCTTTCGGCGGCGGCCGGCGACACCCAGGTCTTCAGCTACGGCGAGATTCGGATCGTGGCCATTCTGCACGGCTTCGACCGGCTCAAGACGTTTGCCCTCATCGAGAAGATGCGGCGCATGTTCCCCTTGCTGGGCCAGTCGTTCGACGTGGATGTGCAGCCTGAATTTGACACGCTCGAGCTGGACCCGGCCAGCGGCGCAGCCGGCGTGATCGCCCAGCTGGTCGCCCCGCGCCAGCGCCTCGATGCCGCGTAGGCGGCGCCGGCCAGGCCAGTTCCACCCGCTCCTTCCCCTTTTCGCAGCGCTGACGCACTTGATCTTCGGAACCCGCCGATCACACAATGGCCGCGCGAAACTAAGCGACCGCTAAACTAAGCCCAGGAGGGTTGCATGGCGGAGACCACGACGATCCCGGAGAACCTGCGCGCAACGGCACAGGAGAAGGGCTGGCCGGACGATCTCGTCCAGCAGGCGCTGGCGACGGGCGCCACCGCCGACCAGATCCTCGGCTACATGAACCAGGGGGTCACAGCCGACCAGGCGCGCCAGTTCCTGGCCGCGCAGGCCGGTGGAGGGCCGGAGCCGTCCGAGGCGCTGATCGCGAAGGCCACCGACGCGAACTGGCCTATGGATCTCGTCAAGCGCGCTCTCGCGATGGGCGCGGCGGAAGGTGACCTGATCAACTTTATGGACATGGGCGTCACGGCCGACCAGGCGCAGCAGTTCATGGAGCAGGGCGGCGCCGCCGGCGCGAGCTTCCAGGTGGATCTCTCGTGGATGGACGTGCCGACGGAGTGGAACACGCGCGCCCGGCCGACCAAGCACGGGCTGACCCTGGAAGCGATCAACATCGGCAAGTACGGTGACATCCCGGACACCTGGCCGTACCAGACGGAGATGCCGCGCGGCGCCGTGCCGATTCCCGGCGTCGAGGGCATGGGGTACTCCATCTTCGAGAAGCAGGAAGTCTGGAGCGACGCGTGCGCCCGGCTGTACGAAGAGGCGATTCAGCGGCGATGGCGGCCTGCGACCGACGTACCGTGGACCAGCATCGAGCCGCTGGCAGACGACCTGGAGCGCGCGATCTGCCAGATCTGCACCCACATCTCCGAGAAGGAGCAGATGGAGGCCGACGTACTGGGACGCTGGGAGCCGGAGATCAGCTACGGCTACCACGAGGTGAAGCTCTACCTGGCGACGACGATCTTCGAGAACGTGCGCGCCGTCGAAGTGTTCCGCAAGCGCGCGCTATCGAACGGCGGGGGCCTGGGCGTGCAGTCCTCGGGCTGGGCGTTCCGGTCGATCGTGGATGCGCGCAACTTCACGGAGATGGTGGCCATCCAGATGGTGCTGCATGACAGCATCACGCTGGCGCAGTATGCGTTCGGCGAGAAGTACGCGCGGAATGCGGCCGAGCGATACATCTTCGCGCATTGCATGCAAGACAAAGCGCGTCATCTTGCGTACGGTGTGACTCATCTGAAGTACGTGCTTCTGCACCGACCGGAGCGGCGCGAGGAGGTACAGCGCTATCTCGACAAGGGCGAGGGAATGCTGCTGCAGGACGACAAGAAGGACCCTTCGACCCGCGAGGCCTTCGCCATCTACTTCGCGGGCGGCAAGGACAACATCGCCCAGGGGCTGAAGGCGTACGACGAGATGCGCGCGTGGGCACTGGAGAAGTACCTTGGGCGCCTGAAGTGGGCTACGCTTGACCGGTCCGAGCGTCTGCAGCCGGACCTGAAGGCGTACCTTCAACGCTAGTCGATCAGGGCGGGGACAACCCGCAGGAGAGGATAGAGATCATGCCAGTATTCCCGTCCGTCGAGTGGTTCGACACCATCAAGAACATCGTGAACCAGGACCCGGAGTTCCGGGCGCTGGGCACCGTCGATAGCGTCATCGGCGTCAAAGTCGGCGGCAAGATCTTCGAGCTGACGTTCGAGGCGTTCGAGTGCACGGGGGTGCGCGAGGCGGGCGAAAACGACCTGCGCGACATGGACTTCTGGCTCGAGCAGCCGTACGACAAGTGGCAGGAGATGCTGGAGAACATCAAGAAGAACGGGAAGGCCGATCTCACGCACACGCTGAACACGCTGGACCTGAGCATGCCGGAAGGGTTCGCGCGCTCGCACGATGGGTACCGGCGCGATGCGTTCTACCGGTTCAACCAGTCGATCCAGGACTACTTCAACGCTTCGGCGAAGATCGACACGCAGTTCGCTGCGGCCGCAGCGGTCGCCTAACAAACGCTTTTACCGCCCTCCGCACC
>JACRBR010000155.1 GCA_016213125.1 Chloroflexota bacterium
CTTTCCTCGAAGACGTCTCGCGGCAGAGCAGGTGCGCGATCAGGCGTTGTTCGTCTCCGGCCTGCTTGTGGAGAAGCTGGGCGGCCCGTCAGTGAAGCCGTATCAGCCGGAGGGGCTGTGGCAGGAAGTGGCGATGCCGCAGTCCAACACGCGCGAGTTCGTCCGCGGCGCGGGCGCGGAACTGTACCGCCGCAGCCTCTACACCTACTGGAAGCGCGCCTGCCCGCCGCCGAACCTGATGGCCTTCGACGCGCCGACGCGCGAGTCCTGCACCATTCGCCGCACTTCGACCAACACGCCGCTGCAGGCGCTGACCTTGTGGAACGACGTGCAGTTCGTCGAGGCGGCCCGGGCGCTGGCGCAGCGCACGATGTCGGAAGCCGGCGGCGATGAAGCGCGGATGACGCGGCTGTTCGCACGGTGCTTGGCGAGAGCGCCGGACGCGGACGAGCTTGACAAGCTGCTGTCCGCGCTGACGGAGTTTCGCGCGCGCTACGCCGCCTCTCCGGATGACGCGGGCAAGCTCGTCGCACTGGGCGAGACGCCGGTCCCCGCCGACGTGGACCGCGCGGAGCTGGCCGCGTGGACGATGCTGGCGAATGCGATCTTGAACCTGTCCGCGGTGACGACCCAGGGGTAACGACATGCATCCGTTGGAAGATCATTATCTGAGCATGACGCGTCGCCGCTTCTTCGGGCAGTGTGCGCAGTCGCTGGGCGCGGGGCTGGGCACGATGGCGCTGGCGTCGCTGCTGGACGGGCGCCGCGCGCTCGCCGGCACGCCGACGTACGGACCGACACCCCTCACCGGGCCGATGTCGCTGGCCGGGCCGCATTTCCCCGCCAAAGCCAAGCGCGTCATCTACATGCACATGGAAGGCGCGCCCAGCCAGCTCGACCTCTTCGACTTCAAGCCGCAGCTTCGCCCGCGCTTCGACGAGGATTTGCCCGACTCCATCCGCATGGGCCAGCGACTCACCGGCATGACCAGCGAGCAGAAGCGCTTCCCCGTCGCGCCGTCCATCTTCAAGTTCAGCCGCTACCGCAACAACCAGGACGGCGTGTGGCTCAGCGAGCTGATCCCGCACACGGCCTCGCAGGCGCACGAGCTGTGCTTCATCCACTCGATGCACACCGACGCGATCAACCACGAGCCGGGCATCACGTTTGTCCAGACGGGCAACCAGCAGCCGGGGCGTCCGTCGTTCGGCTCGTGGATGAGCTACGGGCTGGGCAGCGCCAACGCGAACCTGCCGACGTTCGTCGTGCTGATTACCCAGGGCTTCGGCAACATGCAGGCGCTGTCCGCCCGCTTCTGGGGCAGCGGCTTCCTGCCCAGCGAGCATCAGGGCTGCAAGCTGCGCAGCGCCGGCGACCCTGTGCTTTACTTGAAAGACCCCGAGGGCGTCTCGCGCGATGACCGTCGGCGCATGTTGGATCTCGTCGCCGACCTCAACGAGCGCGAGGCGCAGCGCACCCTCGATCCGGAGGTGCGCACGCGCATTTCGCAGTACGAGATGGCCTACCGCATGCAGATGTCCGTGCCCGAGCTGACGGACTTCTCCGACGAGGACGACGAGACGCTGGCGATGTACGGACCGGAGGTTAAGAAGCCGGGCACGTTCGCGGCCAACTGCCTGCTGGCGCGTCGGCTGGCGGAGCGCGGCGTGCGCTTCATTCAGCTCTACATGCGCGGCTGGGACGCGCACAACAACCTCCCCGGCGAGATGCGCGCCCAGTGCGCCGCCGTCGATCAGCCGCAGGCCGCGCTGCTGAAAGACCTGCGCCGCCGGGGCCTGCTCGATGAGACGCTGGTCCTCTGGGCGGGGGAGTTCGGTCGCACGGTGTACAGCCAGGGCACGCTGACGCAGGACAACTACGGCCGCGACCATCACCCGCGCTGCTTCACCGTGTGGCTGGCCGGCGGAGGCATCAAGCCCGGCGTGACCTACGGCAAGACGGATGACTACTCCTACAACATCGTGGAGAACCCCGTCGAGGTCCACGACCTCCACGCCACCATGCTGCACCTGCTCGGCTTCAACCACGAACGCCTCACCTACGCCCATCAGGGCCGGGACTACCGCCTGACGGACGTGTTCGGGAAGGTCATTTCGGATGTCGTTGCGTAGCTTTTCGACGCCTTTTTGCGCATTTTTCAGTATCTCGCAATAGCCGAGTTCATATGATGCAAGCTCCTGAATGACAAGGACTTGTATGCCATGTCACGCGGTTTTCTGGTGGCTTTGTTTGGTTAGAAAAAGATTCTATTTGCGCGCCCGCGAGCGGGGGAAGGGCGGTTTTTCCCGGGGTTCTTGAAGAAATCGCGTTTTTCGGGCGCGCAGATTGTCGCACTTTTCGGGGACTGAGAAAAGGCGAGGCTGGAAGCGTGTTGGGTCTCATTGTCCGGCCTTTCGCGCTCGTGAACACGCGGGTTTCCATTGCGGGGTTTTGCCTCGCGCGGCGCGCGGATCGAGCGCCCAAACCTGCGGATAACTTGGGCGGCGCTCGGTTGGACGCACAGCAAGAACCGCTTTCGGGATGTCGATGCCGCCGCGATCTCTGTGGCGGGACCGAGGCGCGCGCCTGCCGACAGCTTCGGGGGCCACTCAGCGGAAAATCCTGATCCCCGGCCAGCGATCCCTCACGACCCTCACGCCCGCGCTCGTCACCTTCGTGCCGCCGAGGAACAGCCTGGTGAGGGCCTTGAGGCCGGTATCCTCGCGGGCGAGTTCCTTCACGCCCGCGTCCGTCACCTTCTCGCCGAGGAACAGCGTGGTGAGGGCCTTGAGGCCGGTATCCTCTCGGGCGAGTTCCTTCACGCCCGCGTCCGTCACCTTCGTGCGGACGAGGTGCAGCGAGGTGAGGGCCTTGAGGCCGGTATCCTTGCGGGCGAGTTCCTTCACACCGGCGTCCGTCACCTTCGTGCCGGAGAGGACCAGTGTGGTGAGGGCCTTGAGGCCGGTATCCTCGCGGGCGAGTTCCTTCA
>JACRBR010000021.1 GCA_016213125.1 Chloroflexota bacterium
GCCGAGGCCCCTATCGACGACTGAACCCATTCATCCCCTCTTTACAAAGCCTGCGTAGAATGAACCTGCGCCGCGCTCTTCGCGGCGATTTTCAATCGCGGAGCAGTCCTTGGCCTCCGGTGCCCTCATGCTCTCTTCCGCGGCTGCCGATGCCGCCCGCGTGCTGGCCACCGTGCGCAGCGAGGTTCACCGCGTAATCATCGGCCAGGACGCGCTTATTGACCGCCTGCTCGTTGGACTGCTCTGTCATGGCCACGTCCTCGTTGAAGGGGTCCCGGGGCTCGCGAAAACGCTCACCGTGTCAAGCCTCTCAACCGCCCTGAACCTCAAGGGCGTCCGTATCCAGTTCACGCCGGATCTGCTCCCATCCGACCTCATCGGCACCGAGGTCTTCAGCCCCCAGGATGGCCGCTTCACCGTCCGCAAAGGCCCCCTCTTCGCCAACATCGTCCTAGCCGACGAAGTGAACCGCGCGCCAGCGAAGGTGCAGTCCGCGCTCCTGGAAGCGATGCAGGAGCGCCAGGTCAGCATCGGCGGAGAAACCTTCCCTTTGGACGAGCCGTTCCTCGTTATGGCCACCATGAACCCCATCGAGCAGGAAGGCACATACCCGCTCCCCGAGGCTCAGCTGGACCGGTTTCTCCTGAAAGTGCATGTGGACTATCCGAGCCGGCCTGAGGAACGTCAGATCCTCGATCTCGGGCTCAACGGCAAAATGCCCACCGCGAGGCCAGTCGCCTCCCCAGAGGCGCTCGCCGCTGCGCGCGAGGCGGTCAACGAAGTCGCCCTGGATGACGCCCTCAAGGACTACATCGTTCAGCTTGTCTACGCCACGCGGAAGCCGGCCGCCTACCGGATGCCAGAACTCGCATCGCTTATCGCCTTCGGGGCCTCGCCCCGTGCGTCCATCGCACTCGCTCAGTCCGCTCGTGCCCACGCGTTCCTCCAGGGCCGGGCGTACACCACTCCGGACGACGTGAAGGAGCTTGCCCACGACGTCCTCCGGCACCGCATAGTTACGACCTACGAAGCAGAAGCGGAAGAGCTGACAACCGATGACCTGGTCGATCGCGTCCTCGAAGGCGTCGATGTGCCCTGACGCACGGAGGTAGCCATGCGCCTCCCATTCCGCCGCATTGCCCACAGCACCGAATCCGGCCGAGGAAGCGCGCGCACCGATGGCGCCCCGGGCAGCATCCCGCCCGAGATGCTCGCCCGGGTCAAAGCGATCGAGATCAAAGCCCGCCGCCTCGTCAACGACCTCTTCCTCGGCGAATACCACGCCGTCTTTCGCGGCCGTGGCCTTGAATTCGATGAGCTGCGGCCCTACGTCCCTGGTGACGACGTCCGCTCGATCGATTGGAAAGCCATGGCCCGCACCGGCCAGCCTTCGATACGGCGCTACCGTGAAGACCGCGACCTGACCGTCGTCTTCGTCGTTGACGTGAGTGCGTCGCAGGGCGCTGGTTCGCTTGAGCGCACCAAGGAGGATCTCGCCGCCGAGCTCTGCGCGGTCCTCGCCCTCGCCGCTATCCGCAACAAGGACAAGGTTGGCCTCCTCCTCTTCGCCAGCAGGCCCGAGCGTTACGTGCGGCCATCCGGCGGCACCACCCACGTCCTCCGCGTCGTCCGGGAGGTCCTCTGGGCGCAACCTGCAACCCGCGGGACCGACATCGGCGCCGCTCTCGAGTACTTGACCGGCGTCCAGAAGCGCCGCGCCACAGTCTTCCTCGTCTCGGATTTCCTCGCCACCGGTTTCACCCGCCAGATGCGGGCAGCAGCGCGCCGTCACGACATCATCGCGATCCGCGTTCGCGAGCCCATCGATGAGGCGCTGCCCAACGCCGGCGTCATTCGTCTTGCTGACGCGGAAACAGGCCGCCCCATCGATGTCGATACCGGCAGCGCCGCCGTTCGCGAAGCCTACGCACAGCACGTCCGGGGCCTGGATGACGAACGGAAACGGCTGTTTGGTTCACTCGGGATCGATGAGATCGCGGTAAACGTCGATCAGGACTACGTCCCGGCCCTGCTCAGGTTCTTTAAGCGCCGTGGCGTGGCGGCTGCCGGGTGAGCCGCGCTGTATCCCTTCTTTGCGCCGCACTCCTGGCCGTACTGCCTGTCGCCGCGCTCGCTCAGGACAGCGATCGCACCACGGCCGCGCGCGCCTCGCTGGAAGTCGGCGAACAGGTCGCAGTCCGGCTCGAGGTAGTAACCGGACCCGCCCATACCGACGAGATTAACCCTGCTGGCCCATCGTGGAATGGCGTGGAACTGGTCCGCGTAACCGCCAGCATGTCGCGGCCGTCAGGCGAGAAAACGCTTCACACCCTGGACATCATCGTTGCTTCGTTCGCGCCCGGCGAGGTCGAATTTCAGCCGGTGGTCACCATCGTCGACGGTTCGGATGCGACTCCCAGGCTGCTTCCTCCGTTGACGCTGAAGGTACTTCCGAGTCTCCGGCCCGGGGAACCGCTCGAGATCTCGCCCCTCGCTCCCGCGGTCGCGATAGGCGGGGCGGAGTCTCCCCTTCTGAAGCCCGCAGTTGCTCTGGGCGTGATTGCCGGTGTCGTCCTCCTCACCACGCTTGTCGTTCTGCTCGTGCGTCGCCTCGCCCGCGGGACGCCCGTGGCAGCTCTGCCTCCCGCCGCCCCGGCCCCGCCATCCCTCCTGGCTGCCGAGCGGGACATCGTCACGGACCCCGTCGCCGCATACCGGACGCTAGCCTCAGTCGTA
>JACRBR010000154.1 GCA_016213125.1 Chloroflexota bacterium
CCGGCTCGTTCGGCACGATGCCGAACACGGCCTCGTCCACCTCGATGGTCTCGACCTCTTTGCCTGTCGCGGCGTGAACTGCCAGTTTCATCGCCACTACTTCTTCGCGCTCTTGCGCTGCTTCTTCGCCACCGTCACGGTGACCGTCGCGTTCGTCGCGCCCGGGACGGCGCCGGCCAGCAGCAGCAGGCCCTTCGCCTCGTCCTTCGCGATCACCTTCAGGTTCTTTGCGGTCACCTGGGCCGCGCCCATGTGTCCGGCCATCTTCTGGCCCTTCAATACGCGCCCCGGCGTCGTGCCCGACCCGATCGAACCGGGCGCCCGGTGCCGGTCCGACTGGCCGTGCGTCTTCGGCCCGCCGTGGAAGCCGTGGCGCCGCACGCCACCGGCGAACCCGCGCCCCCGTGACTTCGCCGTCACGTCGACGAGGTCTCCCTCGCTGAATAGTTCGATGCCGACCTTGTCGCCGACGGTGTACTCGCCGTCGCCCAGGAGCTTGAACTCCTTCAACATCTGGAAGTCGCCCAGCTTCTTGAAGTGGCCGCGCATCGGCTTGTTGCTGCGCTTTTTCGCGCCGTACGCCACTTGGACGGCCTCGTAGCCTTCCTTCGCGGACGTCTTCACCTGCATGACGACAACCGGCCCGGCCTCGACGACGGTCACCGCGTGCACCACGCCGTGTTCGTCGAACACCTGGGTCATCCCCAGCTTCTTGCCAATGAGCCCTTCCAACGCCATCTCTGTCCTGCCCGCGCTCCTACAACTTGATCTCGATGTCCACGCCGGACGCCAGCTGCAGCCGCATCAACGTGTCCACCGTCTTTGACGTCGGCTCCAATATGTCGATGAGGCGCTTGTGCGTCCGAACCTCGAACTGCTCCTGCGAGTCCTTGTCGATGAACGGCGACCGGATCACGCAGAACTTCTTGATCTCGGTCGGCAGCGGGATCGGCCCGGCTACGGCCGCGCCCGTGCGTTCAGCCGCTTCGACGATCTGCGCCGCCGATTGGTCGAGGATGCGGTGGTCGAACGCCTTGAGCCGGATCCGGATCTTCTGCCTGGCCATACTCGACTGCTTTCTCAGTGGCGCGAACCGCCGCGCCGCTACATTCCTTACACGCCGGCGCGCACGACTCGCTTGCCGCGCGTCCCCAGCACTTTCTCCGCCTCGTTCCGAGGCACTTCTTCGTAGTGATCGAACTCCATGCTGTAGCTCGCGCGCCCCTGCGTCATCGAGCGCAAGTCCGTAGCATAGCCGAACGTCGTTGCCAGCGGAATGAACGCGCGCACGACCTTCAGCGGCCCGCGCTGCTCGGAATCCTGCACTTCTCCGCGGCGCTTGGACACGTCACCCAGCACATCACCGAAGAAGTCCTCCGGCGTGCTGATCTCCACCTTCATCACCGGTTCCATCAGCACCGGGTCGGCTCGCTCCATCGCCGCCTGGAACGCCATCGAGCCGGCGGTCTTAAACGCCATCTCGCTCGAGTCGACGTCGTGATAGTCGCCGCCCAGCAGCGTTACGCGCACGTCGATCACCGGGTAGCCGCCCAGGATGCCGCTCTCCAGCGCACCCTTCACACCCTGTTCCACCGGCTTGATGAACTCGCGCGGGATCTCGCCGCCGACGACCGCGTCGACGAACTCGAACCCCGTCCCACGGTCCAGTGGCTCGATCTCGATGCGCGCCACCCCGAACTGGCCGCGGCCGCCCGACTGGCGCACGAAGCGGCCTTCCGCCTTCGCGGATTTTCGGATCGCCTCTTTGTACGCCACTTCCGGCCGGCCCACATTGGCCTCGACGCGGAACTCGCGCTTCATGCGGTCCACGATTACGTCCAGGTGCAGTTCGCCCATCCCGGAGATGATGGTCTGGCCGGTGTCCTGGTCGAACCGCATGCGGAACGAAGGATCCTCCTCGGAAAGCTTTACCAGGGCCTCGCCCATGCGGTCCTGGTCGTCCTTGGTCTTCGGCTCGACAGCGATGTGGATGACGGGTTCAGGGAAGGTGATCGATTCAAGGATGACGGGCGCCTTCGCGTCGCAGAGCGTGTCGCCGGTTGTCGTTTCCTTCAGGCCCATGGCGGCGATGCCGCCCGCGCCTACTTCTTCGACGTCCTCGCGATGGTTCGCGTGCATTTGCATGATGCGGCTCACGCGTTCGTTCTTCTGGCGCGTGGAGTTGTACACCTGCGAGCCGGTCCTCAACTTGCCGCTGTACACGCGGAAATAGCACAGCCGGCCCATGTGCGGGTCGGCCACGATCTTGAACGCGAGCGCGGAGAACGGCTCCTCGTCGCTGGGCTTGCGCAACAGCTCGCCGCCGGTCTTTGGGTCGAGGCCGACAAGCGGGGGAACGTCGTCGGGTGACGGCAGGTACTCGATGACGGCATCCAGGAGGAGTTGCACGCCCTTGTTCTTCAGCGCGCTGCCGCACAGGATCGGCGCCACGGTGATGTCTTTGTTCTCGGTCGAGAGCGCGGCGCGCCGGACGGCGGTGTGGATCTCGTGCGACGTCAGCTTATGACCTTCGATGTAGCTGATCATCACCTGCTCGTCGACTTCGCCCAAGGCCTCCATCATCTTGTCGTGCCATTCGTCGGCCAGCTTCCGGTACTCCTCCGGGATCTCGACGAGTTCTGGCGGATCGTCACGCTCCCCGGTGAACGTCCACGCCTTCATCTCCACCAGATCGATGACGCCGGCAAAGCCCGCCTCGGAGCCCATCGGGATCTGGATCGGGATCGGCTTCGCGCCCAGCCGCTCGACGATCATGTCCAGCGTGCGCCAGTAGTCGGCGCCCATCCGGTCCATCTTGTTCACGAAGCAGATGCGCGGCACCCGGTACTTGTCCGCCTGCCGCCAGACTGTCTCGGACTGCGGCTCCACTCCGGCCACGGCGTCGAACACCACCACGCCACCGTCCAGCACTCGCAGGCTGCGCTCCACCTCGACCGTGAAGTCGACGTGCCCGGGTGTGTCGATGATGTTGATCTGGTGGTCTTTCCACTCGGCCGTCGTCGCGGCCGCCGTGATCGTGATGCCGCGCTCTTGCTCCTGCGGCATCCAGTCCATCACGGCCGTGCCTTCGTGCACCTCGCCGATCTTGTAGGTCCGGCCGGTGTAATAAAGGATGCGCTCGGTCACGGTCGTCTTACCCGCATCGATGTGGGCGATGATGCCGATATTCCGGATGCGCTCGATTGGTATTGTTCTCGCCATGTTTCCTGTTCTGCCCGGAACGAACTTCCGCTCGTCCCCTGTCTCTTGCCGCCGTGCCCTCTCCGGGCATCCTGCTGGCAAGATGAACCGCCGGAGATACTCTCATCGCCGGCGGCGATCCGCTCGAAAGCGGTGCTGCTAACTCTTTACCACCGATAGTGGACGAACGCCCGGTTCGCCTCTGCCATGCGGTGGGTGTCTTCCCGCTTCTTGATCGTGGCGCCCTGGCCGGTCGCCGCGTCCATGAACTCCGCTGCGAGCCGCTCCGCCATCGACCGACCGCCGCGCGACCGCGCCGAGTTGAGCAGCCAGCGGATGGCCAGCGCCGTGCGCCGCTCCGCCCGGATGTCCACCGGGACCTGGTACGTGGCGCCGCCGACGCGTCGCGGCTTCACTTCGATGGTCGGCGTCGCGTTCCGCAGCGCCTGGTCGAACGTGTCGATCGCCGGGCGGTGGGTGTTCTCTTCTACTTTCGCCAGCGCGTCGTACATGATGCGCTCTGCCGTGCTCTTCTTGCCGCGCTCCATGATCTTGTTCGTGAACATCGTCACGGTGCGGCTGCCGTACTTCATGTCCGGCAGGATCTCTCGCTTGAACTTCCGGGCTCGTCGCGGCATCTCGTTACCCTTGTTCCGTACGAACAGGTCTTCCGACCTGTCCTCAGCTGACCGCTTACTACGCCTTCCGGGTTCCGTACTTGCTGCGTCCGCGCTTGCGGTTCGCCACACCCTGCGCGTCCAGCGCGCCCCGGATGATGTGGTACCGCACGCCCGGAAGATCCTTCACACGCCCGCCGCGGATCAGAACCACGGAGTGCTCCTGCAGCGAGTGTCCCTCCCCGGGGATGTACGCCGTCACTTCGATGTGGTTCGTCAGCCGCACGCGCGCGATCTTGCGCAGTGCCGAGTTCGGCTTCTTCGGCGTCATCGTTCGCACCTGCGTGCAGACACCGCGCTTCTGCGGCGAACCCTTCCCGCGCATCGTCCTGTTCTTCAACGAGTTGAAGGTGAACCGAAGCGCAGGCGCCTTCGTCTTCTTTATGGCCTTCTTCCGGCCTTTGCGCACGAGTTGACTGATCGTCGGCACGCCGACTCTCCTCATGGCACGTCGCCGTGCCGCTACAACTGACCCGCCGGTGAATCTCGCCAGACTCGACGACACCGCCCTGCTTTCGGGCGCACGAAAGGCCGGCAAGCCTTATTGCTGAGCCAGTCCGGCGTGTCTGCTGCTCCCCGCTCGGGGCCAGCGGCCACATATGCCGGCCGTTGTCACTTTGGGGTCTTCCGACCTGTTTGTGAAGCTGGCGCTACGATGCGCCCGGATCGGTGCCGGGTGCAACGCCCAATCCTATCGACGGCCCGAGAAAGTGTCAAGGAATCTCAGCTTCAACCTCTCCTCGGCGTCAATCGCGCCCTCGCGTCTGTTGCCTCCGCCGCCCGCGCCCGACAGCGAAATTGGCGAAAGTGATCTGGCGCGCTTGGAGATCGCACACCGCCCCGCCATGATCGCGATGCGGCGGTCCGTCTCATGTGCGGGGCCACTCCGCTAGCCGCCGGGCACCGCCCGCAAAAGGCAAAAGTGCCGAGCAATTGAATCTGGAGGCCCCAAGTGTGCCCCACCACCCGGAACGCGAGCGGAACGCCGAACCCAGGCCGATCCCGCGGCCTCGTCCCTGCCCGGGCGCCACGCGGGCTCACCAATTCCCGATTGGGGCGGCCCCCGAACCAACCAACACAACGTGAGGTCGAACCCGGCGCTTCGGTCTTTCGGGCCGCTCGCGCATCTCGCCAGCTCACCCGCGAAAAATCAACCAACAATCAAACGCCCCAGAACCTTGACAACGGCAGCCTCGACGCCTATGCTCCCCGGTAGAACAGGCGTTTGAAACATACGGTTGGCGGATTATGATCATCCACCGGCCCTCGCCTGGAGGAAGGAGTCGGGCATATGAAGGGGCTGTCGGCGAAGCAGGAGAGCATCCTGAAGTTCATGCGGGAGTTCATCGACGAACGCGACTACCCGCCCAGCATCCGCGACATCCAGGTCGGGTGCGACATCAGCTCCACCTCCGTCGTCGACTACAACCTTAAGGCGCTCGAACAGAAGGGCTTTATCCGCCGCGACCGGGAGGTCTCCCGCGGCATCGAGGTCCTCGACGGCGGCCGCCGCCGCGCCCGCACCGTGCCCGTGCCCATCATCGGCACCATCGCGGCCGGCCAGCCTATCCCGCTCCCGTCCCCCGACAACATCGACTTCGACAACGTCTTCGAGGCCACCGAGGACATGACCCGCGGCCGTGAGAACGTCTTCGCCCTGAAGGTCCGCGGCACCTCGATGATCGACGCACTCGTGAACGACGGCGACATCGTCATCCTCGAGCAGGCCTCAGCAGCCGACGATGGCGACATGGTCGCTGCCTGGCTCAAGAAGGAAAACGAGGCCACCCTCAAGAAGTTCTACCGCGAAGGCGACCGCGTCCGGCTCCAGCCGGCCAACAGCACCATGAAGCCCATCTTCACCTCCGCCGAGAACGTCGAGATCCAGGGAAAGGTGCTCGCCACGGTCGGCCGCCGCGACTGAAACAACCAGACAATCAACCGGGACGGGCCGCGAGCATCATCGGCCGTACGCCAGCCGCGCCGCACCCCGCGGCGCGAGCGAGCACAGTTCGTGAATCAGCAGCTGAAGCGCGGACTCGTCGTCCTGCAAACCTCGCTTCACACTGAGGTCCGCATCCAGCAGTAGCGCATAGGCGCCCCGCAGATCCGGCCAGGCGTACCGCCCGGCCAGCGCGGCCACATTGCCGACCTTCCACTCCGGCACGCCGGCCGCGCGCGCGATCTCCCCGTCGGAGGTCCGCCCCTCGCGCATCTCTTTCACGACGGCGAGCTGCCGGTACTGGCGCGCGATCATCGAAGACAGCAGCGGCGCCGCCTCTCCTTCCAGAAGTAGCCGCGCCAGGGCCTGTAGCGCCTTCTGCTCCTGGCCGGCCGTCACCGCGTCTGTAAGGTCCCAGAGCTTGGTCTCGCGCGCCTGCGCCACGATCTCCGAGACCACGTCCTCGTCCACGGTTTCACCCGCGGCATAGGTCTCCAGCTTGTTGAGCTCGTTGTACATCGCCCACAGGTCGGCCCCGACGGCGTCGACCAGCGCCCGAACGGCATGGTCGGTCATCTTGAGGCCGCGGCCTCGCAGCTCCTCCTTCACCCACGTGCCGATGTCCTTCTCCTTGATCGGATCGAATGCTGTCGTCTGCGCGATAGGGGCGAAGATGGGGAACGCGGGATTCTTCGTATCCAGCTCGCCTTCCAGAAGCACGAGCGTCGTCGTTTCCGGCATGGATGATCGGTCCGCGAGTTGACCGGCGAGCTGCCGCCAGGGCTCGAGCGGATCGTCCGCCTTCTTCCGCGAACGGCTACCCTTTTGCGATCCGATCGCCGTCAGCAACCCTTCCACGATCACGAGGCGTGCGGGCGCGAGGAACGGCATCGTCGTTGCCTGGTGCAGGAGCTCTAATGGCGAGAGCTTCGCCCCATCGAGCACAACCGTGTTGTTCTCGAGCAGCCCATCAGGGGTCTTCAGGCGCTCGCGTATGGCTTCCAGCGCGCGATGCGCCTGAAAGCTGTCCTTGCCATGAAGCAGGTAGATCACGTCGCCAGTGTAGCGGTGAAGTGCTTCCGGCAGGCGCGTTTATGTAAGGCGGTCGAGCATGATCGTCGCCAGGCCGAGGAAGATGAAGAAGCCCATGATGTCGGTCAGCATGGTGTCGAACACGCCGGCTGCGGTGGCAGGATCGACCTTCAGGCCGTAACGCAGGGTCATCGGAATAAGGACACCGCCCAGGCTCGCGACCAGCATGTTCAGAAACATCGCGGCGGCGGCGACCCCTGCGAGCGTCCCGTTGCCGCTCCAGGCCAGCGCCACCACGGCCAGCACCGACCCGAAGAGAAGCCCCTTCACGGCGCCGAGCATCAACTCTTTCAAGAGAACGCGCACCAGGTCCCCAACGTCGATCTCATCGAGGGCAAGGCCACGCACGACGATTGTGGCCGTCTGGATGCTCGCGTTTCCGCCCTGACCGGCGATGATCGGCATGAGCGCGGCGAGCACGGCGACCTTCGAGATGGTGTTCTCGAAACGCGTCACAATGAGCGCCGAGCACAGTCCGACCGCCATGTTCACCAGCAGCCAGGGCAGGCGGCGCCGTGCCGAGTCCATGATCGGGCTCAGTGCATGCTCCTTCACACCGATGCCGGCGAGCTTCAGGATGTCCTCGGTCGCTTCCTCCTCGACGATGTCGAGGACGTCGTCAACCGTGATGACACCGACAAGTCGATCGTTGGCATCAACGACTGGCAGGGCCACCAGGTCGTAGCGCTGGACGAACCGCGCCATCTCCTCCTGGTCCATATCGTCGCGAACCTTGCGCACATCACGCAGCATGATGTCGGAGAGCGCGGCGTCCGGAGGCGCAATAATCAGGTCGCGCAGGCTCACCACGCCTTCGAGCCGCCCCTGACCGTCGACGACATAGAGGTAGTACGCCGAGTCCGCCTCCGGGCGCACTCGTCGCAGATACGTAATCGTCCGCTCTACGGTCCAGTTGCCGTTCAAGCGAATGAACGCGCCGGTCATGTGGCCGCCGGCGGTCTCGTCGGAGTGTCCCAGGAGGGGCGACACGGCCCAGGCACGCTTCATTTCACGGAGGACTTCTCCTGCGCGCTCCTCCCCAAGCTCGTGCAGGATGTCGACCGTGATGTCGTCGTCCACTTCATCGAGGAGGGGCGCGAGGTCGGCCGTGGGAATTTCCTCGATGATGCTGGAGCGGCTCTGGTCGGGCAGATACTCGATGGCGCGCGCCAGATCCGGTCTGGGGATTGCGGGTAGCAACGCGCTGCGCGCGGCGTCGTCCAGCTCGGCGATCACATCGGCCTGATCCGCAGGGTGCAGCCCGCCGAGGCGCGCGACGGCATCGCTCGTGCGCGAGGCGGCGACGAGGTCGCGAATCTCCGAGAAGAGGTCGGCCTGTTCCTCTTCCATCGGTCCTCCAACGGGCCAAGAAGTTGTTGATGCTACTGCAAGGACCTGGTCCCCTTGCGGCGTCCGAGGGCACCGGCGCACGAGAGCGACCGCAGGGCAACTGTACGCAGCGCATGGTGCGCGGTCAATCGGATGCGTCTGATGCGAAGACCGTCGGAAGCTGCTAGTGGTTTGCGAGGAAGTCGCGGAGGAGTTGGGTCAAGCGAGGCCCCGCTGGCGTGCCAAACAAGTCCGTGCCATGGGCATCGCCCTCAAAGATCTCCTGCTCCTTTGGCTCGCCCGCCTGTGCCCAGAACTGTTCCTGGCTGCGCTGTGCGGGAACGTCATCCTCGCTGGTGATGAACAGTTTGGGCGCCTTGATCAACGAGACCACCGCGAGAGCGTCGATGTCGAGATACACCGCCGGCGATGAGACGGAAACAACGCCAGCCACGTGCTCTCGTGCAGCAACCAGCAGCGACGCGGTGCCCCCCATGCTTGCTCCCACGAGGAAGACCTTCTCTATCCCCAGTTCTTCCCGCACATACTTAAGTGCCGCCGCAAGGTCCGTATCGACGCGGTTGAACTCCTTTTCGCCTGATGACTCACCAAACCCGCGAAAGTCGAAGGTCAGGACCGTGTAATCCCCTGTGGCCGCCAACTCCGCAGCAAATGAGAACCAGGACGTCTGATCAGCCGGCCGCATATGCGCCAGGATGACACCCGCCTTGCCGTGACCGAACAGTCTGCCGCTCAGCGTGATCGGCTCATCACGGTCACGGTCGTCAGGTTCGGGTGTCGTGCTGTACGCAGCTGGAAACCTGATCGGGCGAGATAGCGCCTCCGCGGTGCTGATCGCGGCCGGTGATGGACCTGCCGGCGTTGTCGCATCGCCGCATGCCCAGAGCGCCAGCGCCAGCGATATGAACGCGAACGCGGCGCTCCGACGCACGGCAAGAGCCCTCACGCTACGCTTCCTTTGTATTCCCCTCGTCGGGATTGCCTAACTGAAAGGGCGCTTCTCCTTCGGCCAACAGCTGCTGGCGCGCCTGCTGCTGGACCGGCAAACCCCAGATGTTGATGAAGCCGAGGGCCGCATTGTGGTCATACTGGTCGCCCCGGTCATACGTCGCGAGCGCGTAGCTGTACAGGCTGCGCGGTGACTTTCGCCCCACGGCGACGGCCTGGCCCTTGTGAAGACGCATCCGGACCGTTCCTGTGACGAACCGTTGCGTGCTCTGCACATACGCGGCGAGGTCCTGGTGATGCGCGGTGAACCACAGGCCGTTGTAGATCAGGTCGGCATACTCCTGGCGAAGCGAGTTCTTGACTCGCAGCTGGGGCTTGGAAAGCGTCATCTGTTCAAGCGCCTCGTGGGCGTTGTGAAGAGTCCATGCCGCGGGCGCCTCATAGATCTCGCGCGACTTGATCCCGATGAGCCTGTCCTCAACCATGTCCGTTCGGCCGATCCCATGCTCGCCCGCCCACTGGTTCAGGGTCTGTACGAGCGTGACACCGTCCATCTCATGGTCGTCCAGGCTGATAGGCCTGCCATGCAGGAAACCGATCTCCACTTCGCGTGGGGTATCGGGCGAACGCCGCGGGGAGGTTGTCCACGCGTAGATCTCCTCTGGAGGCGCCTCCCAGGGATCCTCGAGCATTCCAGCCTCGATGCTTCGCCCCCAGAGGTTTTCGTCGGTGCTGTAAGGGCTGGCCTTCGTGGCCGGCACAGGCACGCCACGCGCCCCGGCCCACTCGATCTGCTCCTCGCGGCTCATGCGATGCTCGCGGACCGGTGCCACGATCTCAAGGTCGGGCGCGAGTGCTTTGGTGCTCACGTCAAACCTCACTTGATCGTTGCCCTTGCCCGTGCATCCGTGCGCGATCGCGGTTGCACCTTCCTCCCGCGCAACGTCAACGAGCATCTTGGCAATAAGCGGGCGGCCGATCGCCGTGGCCAGGAGGTAGGAGCCCTCATACACGGCGCCGGCCATCAGCGCCGGGAATGCGAAGAAGTCCACGAACAGCTGCTTGCCATCTCTGACGAGAGCCTTGACCGCGCCGATCTGCATCGCGCGTTCTTCAACGGTCCTCAGATCCTTCTCGTTGCCCAGGTCGATGGTCAATGCGACGACATCGTAGCCGCGCTCCTCTTGCAGCCAGCGAATAGCGACGGATGTATCCAGCCCACCCGAATAGGCGAGCACCACCTTCTTGGCCATGAGGCTGGGCTCCTTGCCCACTGTCGAGCGGGCGGACATGCACCTGGGGTATCCACCGTTGTACGGCAAAGCCGCAGGCGACGCAACGAGACCAGTACTTGCGCTAATCGAGCTGGTTCAGGACGAGGCCAGTGGGGAGTTTAGGGTGGAAATACGTGGACTTCTGCGGCATGCGCCCGTTTGCGTCCGACACCGCCAGTACCTGGTCGACCGGGGTGGCCTTCAGCAGGAACGCGCACGACGCGGCTCCAATTTCCACGGCCTTCCTCGCCTCCGCGATGTCCTGGGTGTACGACACGGCGCCTCCCGCAGCCAGGTCCGCGTCGTCGATGTCAAAGACCGTGTTGAGGATGCCGTACTGGAGCACGTTAACATCCAGCCCTTTCCATGCGCTCGATTCACCGGGAGGCATCAACCCCTCCACGGCGTCCCGATCGCGAAGACGCAGCGAGTGCACCCGTCCAGGCAGGAGACCGACCCCGATGAACAATGCGGCGCCCGGAGATGCTGCGGCCAGGAGCTTGCTGTAGTCGGGCCCCTCCGAATCGTGCGGCAATTCCTCGATGTCGAACGCGCGGCCAAGCCGGTCGAGTGATCCATCGCCCAGTGGACGATGGATGATCCGATGCGTGGGCAACACGAGCAGGCCCGGATCGCTGGCATCCGTGATCGCCGTCAGCACGAAGTTCTCCGGCTCTTCCCCGCTCCAGCTTCGTGCACGACGGCGACACTCGTCCCGATACGCGAGGGCCGTCTCGTAGCGGTGGTGGCCATCGGCTATGTAGAAGTCTGCAGCGGCCCAGCGCTCCTGCAGTGAAGCGACTTCCGCATGGTCCGCAATCGCTGAGAGGGCGTGATGCTGCCAATCGGCGTCAACCTCGTACAGCGCAGCGCCCTCCGCCGGGCACGGACGCTGCGCTTGGCTGCGGTCGCGAAAGAGACAATACACCGGACTGACCTGGGTCCTAGTAGCCTTCAGCAGCTCCAGGCGATCGGTTTTGGGGCCGGACAGGGTGTGCTCGTGTGGTTTGATGACTCCCCGGTCCCATTCCTCCAGCCGCACGGCTGCGAAGTGATGTATTCGCTCGTGCCGAATCCCGGCCCACTCGAACGTGAGGCGGTAGTGATACAGCGCAGGCGCGGCGTCGCGGCGGAGGACGCCTTCGCGTCGCCATGTGCGCAGATCGTCAGCCGCGCGCGTGTATCGATTTGTGGACGGGCTGTCCCCGGGCCGCTGCGCTCCGTACTCGATACGAACGATGTTGTGCGGATCCCGGCGGTACAGTGCTGCCTGCTGTTCAGGCGAGATCACGTCGTAAGGAGGGGCAATCGTGGCTGAAGGATCAACTCTGGAGGCGTCAAACCGTAGAGCCCGGAATGGACGAACATCGGCCATGAAGCGAGTATAAGAGGAGCGGAGAGTGCGCACTAGCGCGAGGTGTGCTGTGACGAAATACCAGTCGGGCCTATAGTCTCCATTGATGGCCTACTGCGTATTTTGTGAGATCATTGCTCATCGCGAGCCCGCCCGGATCGAATACGAGGACGATGACGTCATCATCTTCCACAACGTGCTGAACTGGGTGCCCGTGATGCTGCTGGCCGTGCCGAAGCGCCACATGATGCAGTACGAGCTCTGGACCACGGACGTGGTTGCCAAGGTGGCTCGGGCGGGGGCGGAGATGGGTGCGAAGCTCTGCCCGAGGGGATTTCGCCTGTTGAGCAACTTCGGGCCCGATGCCATGCAGAGCCAGCCCCACGCTCATATCCACGTGATCGGCGGGACATTCCTCGGCGAATACGCGTAGCCCTAGAGTTCGATGCCCAGTCCAGCCAGCGCCGCTCTCTGCAGCTCGATGAGTTCCCGAATGCCGCCAGCTCCCCGGTCGATCAGCAGATCCATCATCGCGCGATCGAACGCCTGGCCTTCTGCCGTGCCCTGCACCTCGACGAACCGGCCGTCGTCCGTCATCACCAGGTTGAAATCGACCTCTGCCGTCGAGTCTTCCGGGTAGTCCAGATCGAGCAACGGCTGTCCTTCGACCACACCGACACTCACTGCGCCGACAAGACCCGTCATTGGAAGCGATCCGACAATCCCATCCACTACGAGGCGGTTGAGCGCCTGCGCGAGCGCGACGCATGAGCCGGTGATGGAGGCCGTACGCGTTCCGCCGTCGGCCTTGAGAACGTCGCAGTCGACGGTGAAGTTGCGCTCGCCGAGGAGCTCGAGATTCGTGACGCTGCGGAGCGCGCGGCCAATAAGACGCTGGATCTCCATCGAGCGGCCGCTCTGGCGCCCGCGGGCTGCCTCGCGATCGGTCCGGGTGTTCGTGGACCGCGGCAACATGCCGTACTCGGCAGTCACCCAGCCGCTGCCGGTTCCGCGCAGGAAACCCGGGACGCGGTCTTCCATACTCACGGCACAGATCACCCAGGTCCCGCCAAATTTGACGAGGGCGGATCCTTCCGCGTGGGCGAGAAAGTTGGTCTCGATAGAGACAGGGCGTAGCTCGTCCGGCCGGCGGCCATCGTGTCGGGGCATGTTCTCCTCCGACCGGCAGCGTAGCGGCAACGCATCCATGCGTCACTGACCTAGTGTGGTCACCACCCATAGGCGCGTCCCATCTGTTTCGAAGTGCACGGAGCCCGACTCCGCCGTCGCAAGCACCCGGCTCCAGCGCGCCAACCGCCTTGCGACGTCTTCGTGCGGATGGCCGAACGGATTCCCCTCTCCTGCGGAAACAACGGAGATCGACGGCTGTACTGCCGCAAGGAAGGCCTCCGAGCTGGAGGTGCGGCTGCCGTGGTGCGGAACCTTCAACACCGTGGACTGCAGTTGAGCGCCCGAGGCCACCAGGGCGAGTTCCGCGTCAGACTCGATATCACCGGTTAGCAGGAAACTTACGTCCCCCCAGACGAGCCGCAGGACCAGTGATGTGTTGTTGAGTTGACTGGTGGACGTGTCTTCGCCGGGACCGAGGACATCCATATGCGCCCCGCGACCGAGGTCGAACGATGCCCCTTGCAGTGGCGACGCGGCATCCAAGCCCTCTGCCCGCAACGCATCCAACCACGCGCCGTAGCCGATGGATTCCGATCGTCCGGGACCGGCGATTACTTGCTGGACGTCGTAGCGGTCGAGAACGTCCAGCAGGCCCACGAGGTGGTCCGCTTGCGGGTGGGTGAGGACAAGCAACTCGATCGATCGGTCGCGCCAGTTGAGTTCGCTGCCAAGGCCGCGGAGCACTTCCCCTCCGGGCCCACCGTCGACGAGGATGTCCTGTCCGTCGGGCGCCTCGATCAAAATCGCGTCACCCTGCCCGACGTCGATGATGGTGACTTCGAGCCGCGCGGTATCCGACGGACGCATCAAGATGCCGGCCGATCCGACCAGCGCCGCAATAGGCAGACTGACTGCGGCGATCGGAGCGAACCGGCGCCACTCCAGGCCGGCCGACGAGGGCCTCGGGGGCGGGCGGCCAAAGCGCTTCAACGCGGCGAACGACACCAGGGTGATCGCGACGTAGGTGGTGAACGCCCACGGGGACGAAAATCCGCCGAACGAAATCGAGGAGAAGGGGAGCGACGACAGCATGTCGCTGATGGCGAACCAG
>JACRBR010000158.1 GCA_016213125.1 Chloroflexota bacterium
CGACCGGCTTACGGAGGAGAAGCTGCTGGACCTGCTCATGCCCGCGGGCGAGGCGGACACGACGGAGGAGGATCCGCTCAGCGAGACGGCGCAGCGCCGCAGCCGCAGCCGGGAGAAGCTGCGGGCGCAGCTTCAGGCGGGCGAGCTGGAGGATCGGCCGGTGGAGATGGCGGTCGAGTCGCGCGTGCAGCCGGTGGGCATGTTCGCCACGTTCGGCGGCGCGGATCAGCTCGATCCGGAGGTGCAGAGCTTCCTGGAGCGCATCGTGCCTTCACAGTCGAAGCGCCGCCGGCTGCCCATCCGCGAGGCGCGGCGCATGATCTTCGAGGAGCACTGCGACAAGCTGATCGACCGCGAGAAAGTCACGGAGATGGCCGTGAGCCGCACGGAGCAGTCGGGCATCATCTTCATCGACGAGATCGACAAGCTCGGCTCGCCCGGGCAGTCGCACGGGCCTGACATCTCCCGCCAGGGGGTGCAGCGCGATCTGCTGCCGATCATCGAGGGGACGACGGTGAGCACGCGGCATGGCCCGGTGAGCACGGACCACATCCTGTTCGTCGCGGCGGGCGCGTTCAGCAGCTCCAAGCCCAGCGACCTGATGCCGGAGCTCCAGGGGCGACTGCCGATTCGCGTGGAGCTGAGCGACCTCAACGAGGCGGATTTCCTGCGGATTCTGACGGAGCCGGAAAGCGCGCTGTGCAAGCAGCACATCGCCCTGCTGGCGACGGAATCGGTCAAGGTGGAGTTCTCGCGCGAGTCGCTCGCGGAACTGGCGTCGATCGCTTACCGCCTCAATCAGACGACCGAGAACATCGGCGCGCGACGGCTCACGACGGTGATGGAGCGGCTGATGGAGGACATCAGCTTCGAGGCGCCGGAGAAGCAGGGTACGACGTTTGCGATCGACGTGGAGTACATCCGCAAGCGGCTGGGCCCGGTGCTGTCGGACGAGGCGCTGAGCCGGTTTATCCTGTAGCGCCCAGGACTGCGGCGCGCAACGGAGCAGCGGCGCTGACCGATTGGCGATCGTGCAGCGTGCAGCCTCCGTCGTTCGTCGCGCAGCGTCCTGCGGCGATCGTCTTTCCGAACCCGTAGCGCAAGCGAGGGTCATCCGCCCGGTTTTCGGCTGCGCCCTCGCTTGCGCTACGGGTTCTGAAGTCGGTGCGGGCCGGGACGGCACAGAGTGAGACTGGTTTCGCGGACGTTGCGGTGGAACTCGGACCACGCTCCATCTCGGCTTCGGACCTTTATCGGAGTCACCCACGATCCCGCCCCCGCGCCGATCAGGCCCCGCGCCCGCTGACCGATAGATCAGGGAAGCCTCGCGCCCGTCGGTTCCGTGCGCAGCGAGGCCGGAGCTGTGTTTCATGGACATTTCCAGTCTCATCGGCGTCATCATCGGGTGCATCTGTCTGGGGCTGGTGGCGTTCCACACGTCGCATGGCCACTTCATGATGTTCTACTCGCTGGAGGGCGTCCTGACCGTGTTCGGCGGCAGCATCAGCGTCTGCTTCATGGCCATGCCGCTGGACAAGGTGAAGAACGTCTTCGGGTTCCTGCGCCGGTTCATGTTCAACAAGACACGAAGCCCGGTGGAGCTGATCAAGGTGATGAGTGAGCTGGCGGACAAGAGCCGGCGCGACGGCGTACTCGCCCTGGAGGCGGAATGCAAGAAGGCCGAGTCGGTGGACCCGTTTCTGGCGAGCGGCATCCGGATGCTGATCGACGGCACGGACGGCGGCGCGATCGAGGGCACCATGCGCCTCGAGATCTCGGCGATGCAGGAGCGTCACAAGGCGGGCAAGAAGTTCTTTGATCTCATCAAGCTGTATGGACCGGGCTGGGGACTGGTCGGCACGTTGATCGGGCAGATCGGCATGTTCGGCAACCTCGAAGGCGGCAGCATCGGCGCGCTGGGCAAGAGCCTCGCCATCGCCGTCTGCGCCACCATGTACGGGACGGTGGTGGCGAACGCCATTGCCGGCCCCATCGGCGACAAGCTCGGCACGCGATCCACCGAGGAAATCATGAACCGCGAGATGATCCTCCAGGCGCTGCTCTCCATGCAGTGCGGCGATAATCCGCGCATCACGATCGACAAGATGATGGCGTTCCTGCCGCTGGCGGCGCGGGCCAAGGTGAAGGCCGCTGCGTGACGCGACCTGCGGGCACCGGTTAAGCGATGAGCGACCACGAAGAACATCACGACGATTCCCACGCCGAGGGTCATGCCGCCAAGTCCGGCGGCTCCCACGGCGGGCACGGCGGGGGACACGGCGGCGGCGGGCATGAGGAAGGGCACGAAGGCGCGCCCGAGTGGCTCATCTCCTTTGCCGACAACGTGACGCTGATGATGGGCTTCTTCGTCATCATGTTGGCGCTGAACCTCGGCCCCAAGGGCGGATCCGACTCCGACGGCAAGAAGTCCGGTGCGGAGCAGGCGGCCGCCGGTCCTACGGCGGACATGCTCGATCTGGCGATTTCGCTGCGCGAGGCGTTTCACAACCCGGTGGATCCCGCGTCAATGGATCCCGACGACAAGCCGCTGATCGAGCGCATGCTCCAACGTCGCGGGCAGGTGCCCATCGAC
>JACRBR010000170.1 GCA_016213125.1 Chloroflexota bacterium
GGATGTCATGACAGAGGCTGCCCCCGCACCACTGGCCCATCCGGACATCCATCGTGAGGACGTCCGGACGGAACCTCTCGGCGAGACGTTTCGCATCTTCCAGGGTCCCGGCTTCCGCAACGACCCGCATGTCGCCCGCCTGGTTGACGGCCGTCGCGAGCCCCAGGCGAAGGATCGGTTGGCTGTCTGCGACCATTACTTCGACGACGTTCCGTGCCATCTGCGCTCCCTGACTGACCGTCTGCTGGCACTCTCCGCCCGGAACTGCCTCAACACGTGCTGTTCGAGACGGCGCTGCGGGTGTTCTTTGAAAGAGGATTGGCAGTTGGCAGCAGCCGCCGCATTAGGACGCTCCCGAACGATCGCCCGTGGGGATGGATCTGTGACGGCTTCGGGGCGGGCCTGTGACACTTGATGCGAAAGTGAGACGCCGCGCCCGCCCGGGTGGGGGAGAAGCGTACAGGGCGGGAGGCCGTCTATTCGCCATATCGATTACTCGAATCATAGAGTTGGTCGCGAGGAGACTCGCCGGCCACGCGCCCCGAGCGGCGACGGAAAGGGAACAACGATGCTGCTGGCGGTCACGGAGGAGTTCGGAGCAACCACAGGCGATCTGCGAACGCGGGAAGCATCCCTGGCCGCGGCTCTCTCGGCTGAGATCGCACCGACGGATGTGGCGCGGCCGCTCACTGAGACCGTCGCCGATCCCGCGATGGGCGCTACCCTCGCGCGCAGGTTGCTGCTCTCGGGTGTCACCACGGCTGAGGTGGAGGAACTCCTTCGCCGCCTTGGCGCGCGCGGCAGCGCGCACCGCCAGGTGCCCGAGCTGCTGCGCGAGATCGACGCCGAAGTCGGCAGATTTCACCATCGCGTCCTGCAGGAGGACGTGCAGTACCTTTCGCTTTCCGGTGTCCGGGTCTGGATCAGCAACGGCGCAGGTATCGAGAGCCGGCACCTGTTGTGTGCGTATGGTGTCACGGCTGCGGGCGCGCGCCTGCTCATCGATTTCAGGCTGGTGTCGAACGAGAACATGTCGGCCTGGATCGCGTTCCTGGCGAAGCTGGAGGCGCGGGGCTTGAACGGACGCAGCTTGAGCCTGGCAACGGCACCCGCGGGGAGCCCGGCTCGCACCGCGCTGGATGTCGTGTGGCCGGACGTGCGTCGGCAGCAGTGCTGGAGCACGGCGCTGCTGCATGCCCGCCTGATCCAGCGCGAGTACGGGCCCACGACATGCGTGAACGACCTGGCGGCGGTGATGTGCGCGCCGACGAGCGCGGCGGCCCTCCTGGCGCTGTCGCGCTGGGCGCGGACCTTCCGCGCGGAGGCGCCCGCGGTCGTCGAGTACGTGCGGCGCAACGCCGACGAGTTAACGGTGTTCCTGGAGTTCCCGCCCGCCGTGCGCGAGTGCATCCGGTCGGTGGAACCTGTGCGGCGGCTCTTGCAGGGTGTCCGCGCCCGCGCCAACCCGATGGTGACGTTCGAATCTCCTGAAAGCTGCGAACGGGTGGTGTACGGGCTGATCCTCTCATCTCGCGACGGAGGGCGGGTGGACGAGGATGAAGCTGGCAGCGAAGGTCCGCGCACCCCGTGCGAGCGGGTGACGCCGCATCGCGCCATCCGGATTGTTCCCGCTGCCGGGGATGAAGGCGCGCAGGACGGAAGCGAGGCTGCGCAGGAACCGCTGCGAGGCCTCGCCACCTGACGGCGGGTTTACGACGTTCGCGCGTCAGACCGCTACGCGCACCGCGTCCGTGACGAGGAATCTATAGCCGACACCGCCGATCGTCTGGATCGTGACGTCATCGCGGCCGTCGATCGCCAGGCGCTGTCGTAGCCTGCTCATCGCCACCCGCAGCACGTGATGCGAGCCGACGTAGCGGAGGCCCCAGACGCGGGTCAGGATGTCGTCGTGGGTGACCACGCGGTTCGGGTGACGCACGAGGTACGCGAGCAGCCGGAACTCGATCCGTGAGAGGTTGATCTCGCGGCCATCCAGGGTGGCGATGTGCTGGATCTCGTCGACGACCAGCGGACCGGCGACGATCTGGCCTCCGTCACGGTCGTTCATATCGGCCCGGCGAAGGATCGCCTTCACGCGAGCTGCCAGTTCGGCGGCGCCGAAGGGCTTCCGGACGTAGTCGTCGGCGCCGGCATCGAAGGCGCGCGCGGCCGATGCCTCGTCATCCACCGCGGTCAGCATGATGATGGGCACCCGGGACGTCCGTCGAAGCGCCCGGCAGACGGCGAAGCCGTCCATGTCGGGCATCCGCACGTCGAGGATCACCAGGTCGGGCCGCAACTCTTCGAATCGCAGCAGGACTGCGGCGCCGGAGTGCGTCGCCAGCACGTTGAACCCTTCGATCTCCAGGATCCGTGAGACGACGGCGGCACCGGTCGGGTCATCGTCGGCGATGAGGACTGTCTCGTGCCGGAGA
>JACRBR010000159.1 GCA_016213125.1 Chloroflexota bacterium
AGCTGCGCTCGTCCTCGCGCAGTTTCTGGATCATCACCTGCTTAGCCGTCTGCGCCGCGATCCGGCCCAGCTCCTGCATCGAGACCGGCTTGCCGTCCACCGTGGCCGCGATGTGCCCGTTGGCTCGATCAATCGTCGCAATCACGTCCACTGCGTCGATGTACGTCCGGCGCGCGGCCGAGGCGATGGCCGCCTCAAGATCGACAAAGATGCTCTCCTTGTCGATGTTCTTGTCGCGGCTGATCGCGTCCACCATGTGCAGGAGGTCGGAATTCATGTTCGTCATCAACGATCCCGGTTGACCCGATGCAACAAAAAAAGTGGGCGAGGTCCGAGCCAGCCCACTTGAACACGACCGTCTTACCATGCCCAAAGCGCAGGTTACATGGTGGCTTCCCCCCGTAGCGGGCGCTGAGCCGCCCCCGGACCGACCGAAGCGCGAAGATCTCGTCGATCATCACGCACGGCAGTCTGCCCCACAGTCCGCACTCTTGACGTTCATGATCAAGCCCACGATGCAGCGCCCAACAGGCGCCGCACGGCTGCCTACCCTACCCTCCGGCGACATCCGCCGAAGTCCAATAACTTCCTTCCTCTTATCGGAAAGAAGCACTCGAACGGACCACGATTATAAGCCGACCCCTGACCCTGTCAATTCACGAATGGGCCTCACAAATGCCCCGCAAACGCAGGCTCGACCCACGGCAGGCGTCGTTGAAATCGCTGGCCTTGGAACCGCCGAACCCCATGTAACCTATTTATAATCAATGCTTTATAACCGACGCGATGAGCCTGCGGCATCAAACTTCGTTAGGTTCGACCGCGCCGTGCGACTCACTGCGCCATCAGTGCTTCAACCACCTCCGCTCGCACCGGCAGCTCGCCGCTGAGCACCTCTGCCCCCCCATCCGAGGCCTCGCGAACGTGGACCGTTTGCTCCAATCGAATGCCGCCGAACTCCGCTTCCAGTAAAGCGTTCACCCGATCAAGCCGCACGACATCTTTCAGCGGACGGATCAACTCCTCCAACCGCCAGATCGCCGGCGTCAGGTAGATGCCCGGCTCGATCGTCACGCACATGCCCGGCGCAAGGTCTCGGTCCAAGCGCAGAAACTTCGATCCGAATTCCGCAGGCCGCGTGCGTCCAGGCGCGTAGCCCGCAAGATCGCCGAAGTCCTCCATGTCATGCACGTCCAGACCGATCAGATGCCCGACGCCGTGCGGGAAGAAGAGCGTGTGCGCGCGTCGCTCCATCAGCGCCGTCGCGTCGCCGGCCAGCAGCCCCGCCGCAACCAGTCCTTCGCACAGCACCTTCGCCGCGAGGAAGTGAACGTCGCGGTATCGCGCGCCCGGCACGCACGCGGCGATCGCGGCGTCCATCGCGCGATGCACCGCGTTGTAGATGTCGCGCTGCTGCGACGTGAATCGCCCGTCCACTGGATAAACCCGCGTCACGTCGCACGCGTATCCGCCCGGCTCCTCGCTGCCCGCGTCGCACAGCAGCAGCGACCCGTCCCGCAGCGTCCCCGGATAGCCGTGGCTGTGCAGCACTTCGCCATGCACCGTGATGATCGGCGTGAACGACGGCTGCTGCTGATGCCGCACGAGCACCTCGAAAAACGCCGCCGCGGCCTGCGCCTCGGTTCCCCCGCGCCGACACGCCTTCGCGACGGCGAGCTGCGCCTCGACGTTGACCTTGGCCGCCCGGCGCATCGCCTCCAACTCATGCTGATCCTTGCACAGGCGCAGGTCGATGACCGCCAGCATCTCCTCGGCGCTTGGCGCCGAAAGCCCGAGCGCCGCCCCCCACTCTCGCGTGGGCAGGTCGTGCGAAGCGATCATGCCCGCTTTCCGCCCGGCCAGCCTCGTCGGGAGCCAGGCGCGATCCACCCCGCGCCACTCGCTCAGCCCCGCGGCCGACGCAAGGTCGGCATCCGTCGCCCCCGGACCCATCCAGACCTCATCGTCGCTGGTCCACGGCTGGCGGAACAGCATGCACCCCGCATCGCCATCGCTGCCCGGCTCAATCAGCAGCGCCGCGTCCTCCACCGGCGCGCCGCCGAAGTAGGTGTACGTGCTGGCCGGTCGGAAAGGATGCGTGTTGGCGGGGTAGTTCCGCGCCGGCGCGTGCCCGGAGAAGACGACCATCGGTCGGTTGAGCTTCGATGCAAACCGGCGACGCCGCTCGCGATACACGCTCGCCGGCGCGGTCATGTTGAACGCAGGCATGGACTGGCCTCCCCTGAGCCCCTTGCGGCTCGAACGCCAAGATACTTGAAGCATCGGGGTCGGAACAGACAGGGCGTTCACTCGGTCGCGGATCCGGCCCAAGGCAACCGCATTCTCGCTTCGTGCCACCCGAGCGAAATTGTCCTCTACTTGGGCGGCGCGCTCGACGGCGAGCTGCCGGGCACGTTCGACGGCGCACGGGCGGGCGCGCTCGAC
Organism: Chloroflexota bacterium; assembly: GCA_016213125.1. Taxonomy (GTDB): domain Bacteria; phylum Chloroflexota; class Dehalococcoidia; order DSTF01; family JACRBR01; genus JACRBR01. The sequence continues at coordinate 2,446 of JACRBR010000159.1, forward strand.
GGCGCGTTGAATCGAACGGAAAGATGCGCTCCGTACTGATCCGGCGGTGCGTCCCAGGTCTTGAAGCCGGCGAACTCGACCTGCTGCCCGATCTGTGCCAGTTGCCGCAGCGTGGGGATCATCCGTTCGAGCGGGTCGTCTGACGCGCCCGGCTTGGAGGGTATCTCAACATCCAGAAACTCACCGCCGCGGTTGACGCGCAGCATCGGCCCCATCGCGCGGTGCGAGTTCACCAGTCGCCGACGCAGATCGCCGCCCGAGTTCTCCAGCGACAGCAACTGACCGTCCACGCCAAGGATCCAGTCGTCCACCGCGAGACGCTCAGCCGCCGGCGCCGCGGCGGGAACCTCCGTAACCCGCGCGACTCCGCCCGGACCGTCGCACACGACCGCGACCCCCAGCCGGGGAAGCAGCGCTCGACCCGCGGGGCCCAGCCAAGAGGGCGCATCAAAGGGCGATTCGCGCCCGGCCTGATGATCGGCGAGCCAGCGTGTCACCAGGCTCGCGGCCAGCGTCGGCTGCGCCGTGGCAACATCGCCGCTGCGTGACGGACGGTCGAGCAGATCGCGCAGACCCCGTTGACCCGACTCGTCGCTTCGGCGAGCGCGATGCGACTCGATCACCGATCGCAGATGGTCCTCGCTGAGCGCGACCACGAGCCAACCGTCGAGCGGCGCGAACGAAGGACTCAGCGCGGGCGCGCCCGCATCCGCCGTGTCGGATGCGCCGCGCGGCCAGTCGATGATCGTGAGTGGGGTGCCAAGCTGGTCGCCGTGACGCAGGACAACCGGAGACGCCGCGCTTTTCTCAATCGGGGCGACCGTCGTTTCCTCGACGTCAACCGCGTCTTCCTCGACCTCGCCGACGGCGCCGTCACCGGCATCGCCAGGAGGCGTCGCTGCGGGAGGTTGAATGATTCCGGCGAGATTCTGCGTCAAGTCGCGCGCAACTCCTCGCGCGTCTTCACACTCTAGGAAGACGGCGAGCTGCGGCACGCCAGGCCTGGCGGGAAGCGCACGACCC
>JACRBR010000153.1 GCA_016213125.1 Chloroflexota bacterium
ACGCCCTTGTGGGGGTCCTTGCCGAAGAACTGCCGCATCTTCTCCTGCACGAGCGGCATGCGCGTCTGGCCACCGACCAGCACCTCCTAATCGATCTGCGCGGCGGTGAGGCCGGCGTCCTGGAGCGCGGCCTTCAGCGGGATCAGCGTATTCTCGACCAGTTCGCCGACGAGCTGCTCGAGCTTGGCGCGCGTGATGGTGATGGCCATGTGCTTCGGGCCCTCGGCGTCGGCGGTGATGAACGGCAGGTTCACCTCCGTCTGTTGGGCCGAAGAGAGCTCGATCTTGGCCTTCTCCGCCGCCTCCTTAAGGCGCTGCAGGGCCATGCGGTCCTGCTTCAGGTCGATGCCCTGCTCGCGCTTGAACTCGGTCACCAGGAAGTCGATGACACGCTGGTCGAAGTCGTCGCCGCCCAGGTGGGTGTCGCCGTTGGTGGACTTCACCTGGAAGGTGCCTTCGCCCAGCTCGAGAATCGAGATGTCGAAGGTGCCGCCGCCCAGGTCGTAGACGGCGATAACCTCCTCGCCCTTCTTATCGAGGCCGTAGGCCAGCGAGGCCGCGGTCGGCTCGTTGATGATGCGGAGGACCTCGAGACCGGCGATCTTGCCGGCGTCCTTGGTGGCCTGACGCTGGGCGTCGTTGAAGTACGCAGGGACGGTGATGACGGCCTCGTTGACCGGCTCACCCAGGTAGGCCTCGGCATCGGCCTTCAGCTTCTGCAGGATCATGGCGCTGACCTCGGGCGGGCTGTAGCTGCGGCCGCCCATGGCCACCTGCGCATCGCCGTTTCCGGCGCGCTCGATCTTGTAGCCCATGAGGCTGATGTCGCGCTGGACCTCGACGTCCTCGAACTTGCGGCCCATGAGGCGCTTCACCGAGTAGATGGTGTTGTCGGGGTTCGTGACGGCCTGCCGTTTGGCGACGGTGCCGACGAGCCTTTCGCCGCTCTTGCTGACGGCGACGACGGACGGCGTGATGCGCCCGCCTTCGCTGTTGGCGATGACGACGGGATCGCCCGCCTCCATGACGGCGACGACGGAGTTCGTGGTGCCGAGGTCGATGCCAATTACCTTACCCATGTCTTCTTCTCCTGTGCTCCGCTGACCGCGGCTAGTCTGCTGGCTGGCTCAGCTCGCGCAGGGCGTCTGCGGCGAGCCGTTCGATACGTTCCATCTCTTCCACTTCCGCTTGCAGACCCTGCAGGTCCATTGCGACGGCCCTTCGCTGGCGCAGGCGCTCGGCGCGGTGCTGGGCCTTGGCGCGCAGCAGCTCGGCGGCGGCGCGGATGTGCTCGTTTCCCTGTGCTGTCTGTGTCATGGTGGTTCTCAGTTCTCAGTAGTCAGTTGGCAGTCCTTGCCCAGCGTTTGCGGGCACGCCGCAGCGTGCCCCTACGGTTATGCCTCCAGCTCCTTGATCGCGCCTTCGCCGTTGCCGACGACGACCATCGATGGCCGCAGCACCTTGTCGCCGAGCTTGTAGCCTGTCTGGGCGACGGCGATGACGCGGTTCTCCTCACCGGGGCCCTGGCTCACGGCCTCGTGAAGCGCGGGGTCGAACAGTTCGCCGTCGGCCTGGATCTCGCTCACGCCCATGACCTCGAGGAGCGACGCCAGCTTCTTGTGTATCTGGCGCACGCCGTCGACCCAGTTGAGTCCGGCGACGTGCGGGTCGATGTTGATGAAGGCGCGCTCGAAGTCGTCGACGATGGGCAAGAGGTTGATCACGAGGGCGGCATTGGCGAAGCGCGCGGTCTCGCTGCGCTCCTCCTCGACCCGGCGCTTGAAGTTCTGGTAGTCGGCGGCGGCGCGCTGCCAGTTGCCGAAGAACTGCTGCGCCTTCGCGCGCTCGTCCTCGAGCAGGGCCTTCAGGGCGTCGACGGTGTCCGGCGTCTCGGCGCCCGCGGGGTCGGCTGTCGGCGTCTCTTCTCGTTCTGTCGTCATCTCTTCTTTGTCTCCAACAATCTCGTCCGTCAACTCGATGCGTGAGTGCGGCTCGTCGCTCCGCAGTCCTGCACGGCCCGCCGCGGGCTGAAAGCCCGCGCTGCGAGATCGATTATCCATCCTTCGCCGCGGGTGGTTCGTCGTAGAAGGTGCTGAGCATCTCACCCATGAGCTGGCTGAGGAATCGGACGGTGCTGATGGTGCGCGGGTAGTGCATGCGCGTCGGGCCCACGACCGCCATGGCGCCGCCGATGCCCCCCGGTGTGCCATAGCGGCTGATCACCAGGCTGTAGTCGTGCATGGCGTCCTGCTCGTTCTCGGCCCCGATCATGACGGTGACGCCTTCGCCCGGCGCCTCGGCGAGCGGGATGATCTTCGGGAGGTTGCGGCGCTCCAGCACATCGAGGAGGTTCAGCATCTTCTCGCTGGTCGCAAACTCGGGCTTCTGCAGCACCGTGCGCACGCCCTCCATCGCCGCCTCGTCGAAGCCGCCCTGATCCGTCGACGCGAGCACCTCGCGCACGGCGTTGGCGACGTGCCACTCCAGTTGCGTGAGCTGGACCTGTGAGCGGCTGATCTCGATTGCGCTGAGCCCGCCGAATGCATGGTTCAGGTGGTTGCTGATGGCGGTGAGGAGGTCCTGCTCCATCGGTTCCGGGAAGATGAGCACCTGCTGCTTCACGCGCGCCTGCTGCATGACGACGACGAGCAGCGCCGAGGTGTCCTGGATGCTGACAAGCTCCACGCGCTTCAGGCGCGACTCGGCGGTGCGGGGCATCGTGACGACGGCGGCGTTCTCGACGGCACGCGCCAGGACGGCGGCGGCAAGATGCACCCACTCGTCCTCCTCGCGGCCGGCCTGGTGGAACTGGTGCCGGATGGTCTGCTTGGTCTGGGAGGGCAGGTCCCGCTCCTCCATCAGGGCCTCGACGTAGTAACGGTAGCCCTTGTCGGACGGCACGCGTCCGGCCGACGTGTGGGGGTGCGAGATATAGCCTTCCTCCTCCAGCCGGGCCATCTCGTTGCGGATGGTGGCGGAGGAGAAGGGGAGCTCGAAGCGGCGGACCATCGCCTCCGACCCGACGGGGGTGGCGGAGTCGACGTATTCGCTGATGATGAGGCTGAGAAGCCGGGCGCGGCGTTCAGTCAGGGACATTTCAGATTCGGATTAGCACTCTCCAGTCCCGAGTGCTAACGCTCTGCGCCAGTGTATCAGCAGGTCGTCAAGGCGATCAAGGGGAGGATGGGGCTCTGTGGATAGGGCTCACGGGCAGGCGGAGACCGGCTGGCCGAACTGCATGCGGACCGCCAGGACGTCGCCGGAGTTGACCTGACCGTCGCCGTTCTGGTCGAAGCGGAGCGTGGAGGGGTGGAACTGCTCCAGCACGACGCGGAGCTGGTCGCCCGAGTTGACGGTGCCATCCCGGTTTACGTCGGCGCGGATGATCTTGCAGTAGGTGTAGGGATCCTCGCCGATGCCGGCCTCGGCGGCATCCAGGTAACCGTCGCCGTCGGAGTCGACGGCGGCGCCGTAGATGACGCTGATCAGCATCGGCTGGGAGTAGTCCCGCTCGTCGAAGTCCGCTACGAAGACGTTGCCCGCAGAATCGACTGCCACTGCGCTGATGGTCCGGAGCGTAGCCTGAATCGCTTGACCGCCACGACCGGAAACAAAGCACATTGCCCCATAGCCAGCCACCGTCGTAAGTACGCCATCCGCAATCACGTCCAGGTGGCAGCCGTTACTGATGAGGATTTCCCCGCCAGGCCCGATCGCGAAGTCGGCTCCGCTCGCGCACAGGTTGCCGGTGAACGACACGGTGGAAATCACGCCTGCTTCTATTCGGCGCAAGACACAACCCGAGTTGAAGTAGAGGCTCCCGTCTGGACCGACGGCGAGAGAACTCGGCTCCATGATGTGCGCTTGGCCGGACGGACCACCGTCGCCATCGTTTAAGCAGATTCCCCCTGCGGGGATGCCGAGCGTGATCGAGCTGATGATTCCCGCGCCGTCGACCTTGCGAATACGGCAGTTGTCAGTGTCAGCGATGAAGAATTCGCCATTCGCCCCCCACGCGACGTCTTCGGCAATCGTCATTCTTGCGGACGTTGCAGAGATTCCGTCCACGACCACACCACCGCACCAAAAGGGCCCCTGACCAGCCACCGTGCCTATCATTCCTGTCCCGCCATCGATACGGCGCACAGAGCAGTTGAAGGAGTCGGCAACCAGTACGTTCCCCGATTGGTCAAAATCGAGGCCCTCCGGTCGGCTAAAGGTGGCGGCCAGCGCCGGGCCGCCGTCTCCGGTCCAAGACGACACTCCCCTCGTGCCAGCGAGCCGAACCATATGCTCGTCCACGACCTTAACAACCTGTCCAGTAAATTCGCTGAACACGAGGTTACCCTCCGTCGTCAAGGCCAATCGGTATGGCTCAACTAGCGCGTCTAACCGACGGGCGCCTACGCCGCCGGTTCCGCCGCCGGCGTAGGTCTCGATGACGCCGGGTGGGCCAGAGAGGGGGCCGGCTGCGCGGGAAGGTCCGGGTGATGGAGAGAGCCACGCTGCCACCGGAAGCAACATCAGAGCGGCCAGTACGCGACGCATGTACACCACCTAACCTGGGGAAGGCCGCTCCATATCTTCCCGGGGAGTCTCGCTTGACGGCTCCCATTCAACCATCGGGGCTCTGACCAATCTCTGACCACGCAGTCCGGGTGAGAGCGCTTCGATATACTCACCGGTAGCCCGCAGGATTCGGGCTGGATGGAGTTGGCTTGAATCGCGTCCGTATCGCCGGCCTGGGGCACTACCTTCCCGAGAAGACCCTGACAAACCTCGACCTGGAGCGCATGGTCGATACTTCCGACCAGTGGATCCGCGCCCGGACAGGCATCCAGGAACGCCACATCGCCGCACCGCACGAGACCTCCAGCAGCCTTGGCCTGCATGCAGCCCGCATGGCCCTCGCAGACGCGCGGATCGACGGCGCGGACATCGACCTCGTCATCGGCGCGACGACGACGCCGGATGGGATGTTCCCCTCGGTGGGGTCGCTGATCCAGGACGGGATCGGGGCGAAGCGCGCGGGGGCGTTCGACGTCAACGCGGCGTGCGTGGGGTTCATGTCGGCGCTGGCGACGGCGATGCAGTTCATCGCGACGGGGGCGTGCGCGCGGGTGCTGGTCGTCGGGACCGAGGTGCTGTCGCGCATCGTCAACTGGGAGGACCGGGGTACGTGCGTGCTGTTCGGCGATGGCGCCGGGGCGGTGGTGCTGGAGGCTGCGCAGTTCGGCGGGCCGCTCGGGCTGGTGCTGCGGAGCGACGGCTCGAAGAAGCTCGCCCTGTTCGCGGAGGGGCCGTGCGGGCCGCGGGACGCGAATGGTGAGGGGCCGGCGCATCACCTCTGCATGATTAACATGGAGGGACCGGCGATCTTCAAGTTCGCGGTCCAGGCGATGACCCAGGCGGTGCGCGACGCGCTGACGCAGGCATCGCTTCGCGTCGAAGACATCGACCTGCTGGTGCCGCACCAGGCGAATCTTAGAATCATCCAGGGCACAGCGAAGCATCTGGGCGTGCCGGAGTCGAAGGCGATCGTGACGGTGCACAAGTACGGCAACACATCGTCGGCATCGATCCCGGTGGCGTTAAGCGAGGCACAGAAGGAAGGCCGGCTGGCGGAGGGAGCACGCCTTGCACTATGTTCGTTCGGTGGCGGACTGGCGTGGGGCTCGATGTTGCTCGAGTACAGCCGTACAGGCGTTGTCCCGACGCAGCGGAACGAAGCGCTGGTTGAGGCAAACGCGGCAGGCTCCTAGTCCGTTGCATCGCGAATGCGCGAAGACCTGTCAATTTTGTGCAAATTCCCCATTAATAAACCTCGCGAGGGGATCCAGAGGGTTGTCACGAGGTAGCGCGGCGTCCCTATAATAGGGCCTCCCCGCAGGTTACTCCCCGCCATTCGTGTATCAGCGCGCCTAATTTTGGATCTGGAGATCATCATATGACAGCGCATCGGATCTGGATCGCCGGCCTGGCCGTGCTCATGATCGGCGCCCTCGCGGTTTCGGGAGCATTCTTCATGCGAGGCCTGAACGCCGAGGGAGCGATCGACAACGACTACGAACTCTACGTCGACTGCAACCCTGGTGGCGCGGTCGATGCATCCTGCAGTCCGGCCGCAGGGGCCGTCAGCGTCGACGTCGTCCTGAAGAACACGACCGGCAGTGGCATCGCG
>JACRBR010000156.1 GCA_016213125.1 Chloroflexota bacterium
GGGTGGAGATGGGGAGGATGAAGGCGGCTTTGAGCATGGTGTCCATGCTGCCGTCGACGCCGAGGCCGATGAGGGTGAGGTAGTAGGCGAGGACCTCGAAGAACCAGGAGGCGACGCTGAGGACGGTCATGAGGACGAGGCCGCGCGGCTCCATGAGGGTGTAGGTGCTCTCGTAGAACTCCTCGAAGTGTCCGGTGTAGCGCTGGAGGAGGGGGAAGCGGCCAAGGAAGCGGATGATGCCGCGGGAGGTGGGGCGGTGGCGGGAGACAGCGACGGCGACGGCTGAGCCGACGGCGATGATGGCGATGATGGGCCAGGTATTGGTGGCGAAGGCGACGACGCCGAACGCGCAGATGATGAGGAGGGCGAGGCTGTCGGTGAGGCGCTCGGCGAGGAGGATTGGGGCAGAGCGGGTGACGGGGGTACCGTGCATCTCCTTGAGGAGGTAGCTCTTGAGCCACTCGCCCACTTTGCCGGGGGTGACGGTCATGCCGAGGCCGGAGAAGTAGATAAGGAAGGAGTCTGAGCGCCTGAGGCCGGTGACGCCGATCTGCGCGAGGTAGTACTCCCACTTGAGGAAGCGGAGGAGGTAGTTGCCGCAGGTCACGAGGAGGATGAGGGGGAAGAGCCACCACTTGAACTCTTCGAAGCTGGTGGCGACCTCTTTGAAGTCTCCGTAGGCGAGGAGGCCGGCGAAGACAATGATGCCGAGGAGCATGGAGATGAGGAGGCGGTTGCGGAGGTTGGCGACGTTCATCTCCGGGAAGTTTACAGTTGTCAGTTTACAGTGGTCAGTTTGGTGGTGACGGGTTGGCGGGGGTACTGGGCCGGTGTGACGTTGGGGTGGGCGTTGGATAGACTGTGGTATCCCCCAGGGTAGCCAAGTGGTTAAGGCAACGGTCTGTAAAACCGTGTACCGCTGGTTCGAATCCAGCCCCTGGGACCACCTTTGTAGAATCGAAATCGGCGCTCGTGAGGGCGCCGATTTTGTTTTGGGGGTGGGGTGGCGCGAGCAGAGACGAGGGCGCGGGAGGGAGGGTCGTGGGCGAGCGGCTGCGGGGCAACGTGGGAACACTTTGTCGCTTTGCCAGTCGCTTTGGGAGGGGCGGGGACGGAGGGGTGCACGGGTTGCAGGCGCGCTGGGGCTGGAAGGGCTGGCCGGGCTCGGGTGGATACGGCGGCTATGTGCGCGGCTGGGTGCGCAGGTGTTCGAGAAGGTGCGGATCGGTCGGCTCGAGGTCGTAGCCCTCCGGGAACGGGGGACGGGGCGGTTCCCCGAGGCCCTCGAGTACGCGGGGGTGCTGGTAGTAGGCGGGGTAGAGGTGCAGGGTCAGGCCAATCATGAGCATGGGGTGCGCGCCAAGCTGGGACTCGACCACCTCGACACGGGCCTGCGGCGGCAGCGCTGCGAAGCCGGCAGGATCGCGGGCAAGGGCGGCGTTGTACACGGCCTGCAGCCCCGCCTGAACCGGGGGGCCGAACACGGGATCGGCCTCGAGCTGGGCGGCCAGCGTGGAGGCGAGGCCGAGGCTACCGGCCCCGGGGAGCTTCCCGTCGTCGCTGGGCGGGATCACCACGTCGAAAAGCGCCTGCACGAAGGCGGAGTCGCGTAGAGGTGCGGGTGTTTCAGTCATGCTCAATCGAAGAGTGTCTCGATGTTCTTCTTGATGCTGTCGGCGACGTAGAGCGCGAGCGCCTGGATCGTCGAGGTGGGATTCACGCCGCCGGCGGTGACGAAGATGCTGCCGTCGATGATGAAGAGGTTACGGGCGTCGTGCGCGCGGCCCCATTCGTTGACGACGGAGGTCTTCGGGTCCTTGCCCATGCGGGCCGTACCCATGAGGTGCCAGCCGGCGGCGCTCATGAGCGGCTCGGCCAGGGTCTCGACCGCACCGGCCGCGGTGAGCGCCTCCTTAGCGCGCTCGACGGCGTGCGCCAGCATCTTCTGGCTGTTCTCGCTCAACCTGTAGTTGACCTTCGGCGCGGGTATGCCGTGGCTGTCCGTCAACTCCGGGTCGAGGGTCACGGTGTTGGCTTCTTCCGGCAGGTCCTCGGTGATCGCGAGTAAGCCCGTGGTGCGGTCGTAGATCCGCGCGAAGCCCTGGTGGTGGCCCTCGCCCCAGGGCACAAAGCCGCGGGCCATACCCCAGAGGGAGGTCTGGGCAGGTGCGAAGCCGCGCACGGCCTCGAATGAGTAGCCGCGGACGAAGCCGCGCGAGCGATCGGTCTCGTAGAACTGGTGGCTCCACAACGAACAGCCGGTGGGGCCGCGGCGGCCGCCGAGGGGTTCGTCGAAGATCCCCAGGATCGCCGCGTACGGGTGGAACATCAGATTCTTGCCGACGAGCCCGCTGCTATTCGCGAGACCGTCCGGATGTTGCGGGCTCTTCGAGTTGAGCAGGAGGCGGGGCGTGCCGATGCCGTTGCATGCGAGGACGACGATCTCCGCTTTCTGCTCCTGGAGGGCGCCCTCTTCGTCGTAGTACAGGACGCCGTCGGCCATGCCGTCGGGACGCACCGTTACCTCGCGGACCCGGCAACCGGTGCGGATCTCTACGCCCTTCCGCAGGGCGGCGGGCCAGTAGGTGATGTCGGTGCTGGCCTTTGCGCCCTGCGCACAGCCGCTGATGCAGGAGCCCAGGTTGATGCAGGGTGCGCGGCCCTCGTACTCGCGGGAGGTGACGGCGCTGTCGGACGGCCACCAGTGCCAGCCGAGCTTCTGGAAGCCGGCGGCGACGACGTTGCCGGACTTGCCCAGCGGCAAGGGAGGCATCGGAGGCTCGTGGTAGGGGTAGGCAGGGTCGCCGGGGAGGCCGGAGACGCCCATCATCCGGTCGTTGATGGCGAAGTAGGGCTCCAGTGTCTGGTAGTCAATGGGCCAGTCGTCGGCGACACCATCGTCGCTCTTCACGCGGAAATCGCGGGGCGTGAAGCGGGGGAAGTGCGCGGCCCAGAGGATGGTGCTGCCGCCCACGGCGTTGAACATGAGGGGCGAGATGGCGGAATCCTGCTCGTTGACCGGGTAGTCGGCGGGGAGCTTTCGGATGTTGGGGCTGGTGGCGAACGGCCCCATGCCGCGCGACTCCCAGTCGATGTTGTTGCTGGGGTAGTCGCTCTGCTTTACCCAGGGGCCCTGCTCCAGGCAGAGGACGCGAAGGCCCATGTCAGCGATGCGCCAGGCGAACGCCGCGCCGGACGCGCCGGCGCCGACGATGAGGACGCCCACGGGTTCGTTGGCCATGCGAAGATCCTACCGGAACTTCAACTGAAGCGCGGCCTCGCTCGTCGTGCAGAAGGACGTTCGACCCCGCCTCGCACGCCGCGAGAACGGGCGGCGCGTGGCTACAGAAATCTCAACGCGGGACGCGCGGGTGCGCGGCAGCTCCGCTCTGCGCGCTCGGCAGTGTGGCGACGGCGGTTGCGGCGCGGGTGTAGGGCGCTGGGCCCGGCGGTGGGGCGCGTCCAGCGTTGCGTCTCTACGCGTCCTGGCCGGCGATCTCGGCCAGCACCGGGCGGATGTAGCGCAGGAACAACTCGGGGTGTTCGCTCATCGGGAAGTGTCCCAGGTTCGGCATATCGCGGTACGTCGCGCCCTTGATGCGGGCAGCAAGGGCCCGCGCCATCTCCGGCGTCGAAGCCCAGTCGTACTCGCCGCACAGTATGTATACGGCGACCTTCGACGCGTCAATCTGCTCCGCGGTCCCGGTCAGGTCGTGGTCGACCGCATAGTAGTAGAGGTCGCCCTTGAACACGGGCGGCGCGCCCTGGCTGTAGACCCATGCCGTCTCGCGCCGAAGGCTCTCCGGGCTTCCAGGCGACATCAGCCCGTACATGACGCTGGCCTTAAAGTCGTTCGATATGCGGGGGTGATGCCAGAACGGCTGATAGCCGCCGGGAGTCGCCGCCGACGCCTCGAGGCCGACGACCGCGCGAAACTCGTCGGGAAAGTGCAACGCCAGGTCGACCGCCAGGTGTCCGCCGATCGAGCTGCCCATGAACGCGGGCCGCTCGAGCCCCAGCTCGCGGCTGAGGGTGACGGGCACCTTCATCAAGAAGTCCTTTGTGAGGCGGTATTCGTTCTTCCACCAGGCTGGGCCGACCGGCGGCAACGACTTGCCGTGATACGGCAGGTCATACGCGATGAGCCGGAACTGTGATGCGATGTCTGCGTCCTCCAGCAGATGCCGCCACTGCCGGCCGTCCGCCCCCGCCGTGTGCTGGAGTAGCAGCGGGATGCCGCCGCCGTTCTCCTCGAAGTACACGCGGTACTCGACGCCGTCGATGGTCAGGTACACGTAACGCCCGGTCGTGTTGTCGAAACGCGCCATCAGCGTCCTCCTCCGCTTGTGCGGAGCAACTCGATCAGCCGCCGGAGCGCAGGGTAATAGGGGAAGACGACCTCCGGCTCGCCCAGCAGCAGCACGCCGTGGCGCGACGCCGCACCGAACAGGTCCTGGTAGAACGGGGGCGGCACCGGTTGCAGCAGCTTCTCCCAGTCGTCCGCGGTCGCGATGATCCGGATTGCGGCCTGAGCGCTCGGCGACGCTTCTACGATCTCGGTTACGCGACCGCCGCGCACCGTCATCCGCATGGCGTCTTCGCCACAGGCGAACAGCACATCGCCGTCCCACATGCGCGCGGCCAGCGCGAACTCCGGATCGTCGTTCGCGAGCCTCGGCGTCAGGCGTTGGAGTTGGTTCATGTTTCGGCAGCAGTCCTTCCGACGTGCCTGGCGCAGAACTCGATGACGGCCGTGTTGAACGTCTCCGCGGCCTCGATGTTTACGGCGTGGCCGGCGTTCAGCCCGACGACGGTCAACAGGGGCATCATCTCCTCGGCGTAGTGTCTATGTCCAGCGAAGCGCTTTTCTCGCTCACCCACGACCAGGAGCGTCGGCACACGATTGTCCGGCAGGCGCTCTCGTGACGATGAGCCGGGCACGGTGTATAACCCCGTGTTCGCGACGCCGCGCGGGTCGAGCAAGGCGCCATCCTCGATGAATGCGCCGCGCACGAGAGCAGGCAGGCGGCCGGCCCGCGCCGGATTCAGGGGGTGTTCGTCGAGCACCCGCCGTCCTTCGTCCTCGAGGCGCCGCGCCTGCGCCTCCATCGCCGGTAGCACGCGCCCGGCCCATCCCTCCTCCGCCAGGGCGGAGTTCGAGTTCGTGAACACGTGGGCCACCACCTGATCGGGCCTGCCCAGCGCATAGCGCAGGGTCAGGGCGCCACCCAGCGACTGGCCGACGACGAACCATCGGTCGGCACCGACCGCCGTCCGTATCCGCTCGAACTGTTCGACGTAGTATGGGGGCGTGTACGCCGCGGGCTCCCGGGGCGAGGGTGAGCGGCCGTGGCCGAACAGTTCCACGACGACCGGCCGGGCGAACGCCGACAGCGCGGGGACGTTCAGGAGCCACTGCGCGCGGCTCGACAGGAAGCCGTGGACGAGCAAGATGCATGGTCCGCGATCGCCGTGGATCTCGTAATGGAGCAGCGGGGCATTCGTGTCGGCTGTCATGAACGTTGTATACCGGAATCGTACATGGGAGGCCTGTGGCCCGCGCACAAAAGGATGAAAGGGCTGAACACGTGGCGTGGACGCAGTCGGGCATGCCGCAGCATGCCCCTACAACTGCGCGCTTGGGGGCCTGCGCCTCGCGCACAAGAGGATGAAGGGGCTGAGCACGTGGCGTGGACGCAGTCGGGCATGCCGCAGCATGCCCCTACGACTGCGCGCTTGGGAGGCCTGCGCTTCGCCCGCAAGAGGATGAAAAGGCTGAACACGTGGCGTGGACGCAGTCGGGCATGCCGCAGCATGCCCCTACAACCGCGACTTTCTTGGGGCCGATGACGCGCGGCTCAACGGGCGCGCGGGTTAGTGACGCGGGGGGAGATCGAATGCGACGAGTCCCGCATGGCGGTCGGTGACGAGCAGCACGCCGTCCGTGATGGAGATGCCGGCGGGGGCGACGAGGGCGGACGTGGATTGCACGTCGGACGGGTCGCGACGGCCGATCAGGCCAAGGTACTTGCCGTCCGGGTCAAAGACCTCGACGGCCGCGAGGAGCCCGTCGCTGACGAAGATGTCCCGCGTCTCGTCCACGGCGACGCCCTTGGGGCGCGCCAGGGTGCCGGCGGTGTCGCCGCGCTCTCCAATCTGGCGGATGAACCGACCGGTGCTGGAAAGGACGACGACGCGGGCGTTGAGCGTATCAACCACGTAGATGTTCCCGGCATCATCAACGGTGACCGCGGCGGGCACGTTGAAGCCCTCGGTCCCTCCGCCACGGGCGCCGGTCCCAACCGACCACACGACCGCGCCGGCGGCATCCAACCGGAGCACGCGATGGTGTTCGGCGTCCGAGACGACGAGTCCGCCGCCGGGCACGACGGCCACGCCGATGGGGCGCGGGGGCGCACCGGTCGCACCGGCGGGAAGGGTGATCGTACTCTCGAGCTGTCCCGAGGGGTCGAGGATGACGATGTCGCCGGCCAGGGAGTTCGCGACGAACAATCGCTGGCCGTCGGTGGCGATGGCCATCGGCATCTGGAGCGTAAGGCCCGCGCCGCCGAGGACCGTGGCGCGACCGCGTTCTCGTTCGAGCCTGAGGATGCGGTTGTTACCGGTGTCCGCCACGAAGATGGCGTCGCCGATCGTGACGGCGCCGGCGGGCATCAGCCACTCACCCTCGCCGGGATGGGGGAGGGCCCACGCCTGGCCGGCGGGGTAGACAGCGGTCGAGATGCGGGCGGAAGAGGACTCGCGGCTGAGGGGAAGGAGCGACGGGAAGATGAATGCCATCGCTGCCACGAACAGGGCCGCGAGGCCCGCCACGGAAAGCATCCGGGCGCGCGGGGCCTCCGGCAGCAACTGCTCTGAGCCGGGGAAGCTGAAACTCATTCCGGCACCTGGCGCTTCCCGACATGGCAGTTGGTGCAGAGGGAACCGCTGGGCATGGTGTTGAAGCTGGTGTCCGGCTCCCCTCCGTGGGTTGCGTGACAGCTCAGGCACTTCATGTAGTCGCCCGGGCCGGTCCCGTCCTCGCTCCAGAGGCGTGTGCCGTGGAAGTCGCCGGCGTAGGGATTCCAGGAGCTGTCCTGGGGCTCGATGCCCAGTGAGCGCGCATCGATATCGACGGGATGATTCACGGGTCCGGCCACGGCGTGGCACCCCTGACAGAAGTCGGCCGCGCCCGGCAGTTTCAGGAACTTGGCGTACGGGGTGCCGTGCGCGTCGTGGCAGCGGTCGCAGTCCGCTCCGACAACGCCGGGACTGCGCATGTGCAGCGGCCGGGCGAGATCGAACGCGAATGACCCCAGCGACGTCACGGTCCCGTCATGACAGCTGAAGCAGAGCGGTCGCAATCCGGAAAACGCCCCCGTCATATTTGGCTTGCTAGCCCAGAGCGTCTCGGCGTTGGCAGCGTGCGGGATGTGGCAGTACATGCACACGGGCGTCCCGGGGATGGCGACGTCGTGCTGGGTGCCGGAGATGCGCCGGTCTTCGCCGAGCGTGGTGCTGGTCCCCAGCATGATCAGGGTGACGCCCAGGATGGCCGCGGCGATGATTCGCGCCGCCGCGGCCATCGGCGACGCTGCTGCGGTTCGCGGGCGGCGCGTGGCGTTCGTAGCGGCTCACCTTTCGCCTTCGCGCACGGACGCGCCGTCCAGGCGAAATACGTGCACACCGGACAATCGATCGACGACATACAGCCGGTCGGAGGCGACCTTCACGCCGTATGGATATGGCAACGCGGACGCCATCTCACCGTCGTGGCCCGGCTGGTCGCCCGCGATCACGCCAAGGAAGAGGCCATCTATGCCGAAGACGGCGACGGCCCTGAGCCCGGCATCGCTCACGAACACGGTGCCGCTCTCGTCGACGGCCACCGCTTCCGGCTTCTTGAGCTGATCCGCGCCGATCGCGGTGAGGAGAAGGCCGCCGGGCGCGTACTGCTTGACCTGGTGGTGGCCGGAATCGACGACCCAGAGGTTCCCCGCTGCGTCGAGCGCCAGGCCGCCCGGCGTGTCGAGGTCGCCATCACCGATCGAGGCGAGGAAGCTGCCGGACGGGCTGAGCGATACGACTCGGTCGTTACTGGAATCGCTGATCCAGATGTTGTCGCTCTCGTCCACGGCGACGCCGGCCGGATGGAACGGCCGGATTCCGGCCGGGATACGCGTCTTAATGACGTGGTCGACCCGCCCCGAGGGTTCCAGCACCACGACGTTCCCATAGAGCGGTGCGGCGATGTAGATCAGCCCCAGGTGGCTGGTCATGGCGACGGCTCGAAGCAGCGAGGTTTCGCCACCACGATTGCTTTCGAAGGTCCGGGCGAATTTCTCCTCCGACGTGACCGTGAGCATGCGGCCCTTGTTGCTGTCGAGGACGAGCACGCGGCCATCGACGAGCGCGAGGTCCGAGGGGAAGTCGGCGGAATCACGCCTGACGTCGCCTGATGCATCGGTGGTGATGGCCGATATCGACTGCTCCAAGGTGGCGGGAAAGGCCGGCAGATGTGCCGTCGATGCCCCCGCGTGCGAGGATCCCGGCATCGCCGCCTGGTCGGGCTCGCCGCCACCGCCGCTCGTCAGGAACCACCCAACCGGCAGGGCCGTAAGCAGGAGCAAGGCCGGCGCGGCCAGCAGGCGGGCGGCGGACGAGGCGCTGAATTGACCGCGCGAGAAGATGCGCACGGGCACGGCGCCCGGGGCGGGAGCGGGTGCATCCGCCATGATTCCCAGGACAACGCGCGCCATCACGAGGCCGAGGACGCCCCACACCGCGAGAACCAGGAGACCGAATCCGAACGGCGCCCACTTCCGCGGCTGCTCCAGTCCGAACGCGGCGTTCTCGTGGAGGTTTGGGGGGGCGTCTGTTTGAAGGAGAAGGGTGGCCTGCGCCGGCTCGAGACCCTCGCCACCGCCGAACCGGGCGATGATGCTGTGCTCTCCCGGCCAGGCAGGCTCGAGGACGAGCGCGGCCGTGCCTGTCGTGTCGGTCATCGCTTCGCCCAGCTCCATGAGGCGTTCGCCAAAGACGGTCGACAGCTCGTAGAATGTGACCCGCGCGCCTCCCAGCGGACGGCCGTCCTCGGCGGAGAGGCGGGCCGAGAGCATGGCGCCGCCGTCCTCGTTGGCGGGGCCGGCCGGAGCCGCCACCTCCAGGGTCGTGCGGACGCGCGCGTCGCCGGGGTCCTCGGCCAGGGCGGGTTCAGGGAGGAGCGGGACGAAGTTCGCGAGGAACGCCATGACGAGGCAGGCCGCTATCGTTCGCATCACGGCACCGCCTGGTGGAGCGCCTCGGCGGTCCGCTTCGCGTCCTCTTCGGCGACCTCTTCGATCTCGAAGATGGAGATGATGGGGAACAGCCGGAAGAAGAGCATCATGAGCAGAGGGATGGCGGCGACGGCGCCCAGGGTGATCATGATCTCCACGCGGCTTGGCCAGTAGATCACCAGGGGCGTGGGCATCATGGGCTCCGCCAGCCCGGGCACGACGATGAGGAATCGCTTGAGCCACATCGCCGCGAGCACCGCCAGCGCGGCCGTCGTGATGCCGAAGATGTTCCGTGTGATCGGCAGTGCGACCAGCAGTATCGGGACGACCAGTCCCCCTATCCCGAAGAGCCACATGAAGGGAGCCAGCCGTCCGACGATCATCAGCTCCATCATGTCGCGCGCGCCCTCATGCAGCTTGTAGCCCTCCGTCATGTACTCGGAGAACATGAAGTACCCGTAGCCCGCGCCCAAGGTCATCATGATGTAGCCCAGGTACTCGAAGTGCTTGCGGGTGATGTACTCCTCCAGGTGATACGCCCAGCGAAAGCCGGCGACCGCAATGATCACGGTGGCGACACCTGAGAACATCGCGCCCAGCACGAAGTACGGAGCGAAGATGGTGCTGTCCCATCCGGGACGGGACGTGACGCCGAACAGGAACGCCAGGACCGAGTGCACCGCTACCGCGAGCGGGATGATCACGATCGCCACGACGGTCGTGCCCCATGCGAGGACGCGCTTCTGCCGGTCGGTGCCGCGCCAGCCGAGGGCCAGGCGCTCGTACAACAGGTAGCGCAGCTTTCCGGTGTTTGGGCCGAGCCTGTCGCGGCAGACAGCGATGTCCGGGATCAGGGGCAGGTAGAGGAAGATCGCCCCGGCGATGAGATAGGTGTTGACGGCGATCACATCCCAGAGGACGGGCGACCCCACCTGTCCGTAGCGAAAGAGGTACACCATTCGTTCGGGGCGGCCCATGTCGATCAGTGGGAAGACCGCGCCCACCAGCACCGACGTGACGGCCATGGTCTCGGCTATGCGCGAGAGCGGGGCGCGCCAGGGAGCGTTCGTGAGGCGAAGGATGGCCGAGGTCATGGCGCCGCCGTAGCTGATGCCGATGAAGAAGACCATATCGCCGATGTAGAAGCCCCAGGAGACACGCTGGTTCAGCCCGGTGACCCCCAGCCCCTCTTTCAGCTGCTGGAGGTACGCGACCGCGGCGGCGAACACGAGCACCGACAGGCCGGCGACGATGACCCAGTAGTACTCGCCCGGCCTGGTGATGGGCCGCATCGCGGTGAGTTCGAGATCGGCCTTCTGGTGTTGTTGCAGTACCACGGCTCGTTAACTCCAGCGCTCACCCTTCAACCTCTGGCCGTGTCCGGCGACGTACCAGACGCGCGGGCTGGTGTTCATCTCTTCTTTCAGCCGGAAGGCGTCGTTCTCTCGCAGATAGCGCGACATCTCGTAGGTCTCGCCGGACCTGTTTGTCATCACGCGCGTGTTAAGGTCGGCGATGTAGATGGCGTCCATGCGGCACGCTTCGACGCAGGCCGGAAGGCGGCCCTCCTTGATGTAGTGCACGCAGAGGACGCACTTGCCGACGGTTCCCAGGCGCTGCGGCACGGGGAACTCTGGCATCGGCTGTTGGAAGCCGTCCGGTGGCTGCGGCGGCTTGCGGAAGTTGAAGTACCGCGCCTCGTACGGGCAGGCGGCCATGCACAGGCGGCAGCCGATGCAGCGGTCCTGGTTGACGAGGATCACCCCCTCCGAGTTCTTGTAGGTAGCGGCGACGGGGCAGACCTTCAAACAAGGAGGGTTCTCGCACTGCATGCAGAGGCGGGGCATGAAGAACTGATTGCCGTTCTCCGCTTCGACCTCGTACACCTTGATCCACTCCATCTCCTTGGGCAGGTAGTGGGTGGACTGGCATGCCTCCGTGCAGTATCTGCACCCATCGCATCGGCGGAGGTCGATCACGGCCGCCCACTGGCGCTCCGTGGTCTCGTGGCCATCCGCGCTGTCCGTAGCCGAGGCAGTGGTGCCCCCTCTTCCGCCTCTGCGCATGAGCGCGCGGCCGGCTTCGCCCGTCACCAGGAACAGGGCGGCGGCGCCCAGGGCCTGCAGGACTTCCCGTCTGGAGAGGGCCATCGGCGAACTCCCGTCACGATCGCTCCGCCCCGGGAAGCCGAGGCGGGCATCATGGGCACTGAGACAAGTGTGCGCGGACGCCTCGAGGTTTACACGCGTGGTACTGCTCAAATGGATGAGCGTGGATCTACCTAGGCTGCACCCACCGGCCTGTACCGATAGCTACATGACGAATCATCGAGCCGCCGGTTAACTAGGTATAAGCACGGGCGCAGGAGCCTGCCATGGAACCGAGCGAGCACCAAACCACGACCGTCGTCATCGCGGATGACCATACGCTCGTGCGAGAAGGCACGAGCAGGATGCTCCAGGCGCAGCCTGATATCGTCGTGCTTGGTGAGGCGGCCGACGGGGCGGCGGCGGTGGAAGCATGCGTCGATCTGCATCCCGACGTAGCGCTCCTCGATATTCGCATGCCGGTCCTGAACGGGATCGAGGCGGCGCGGAAGATACGGGAGCAGGCACCGGATGTTGTGACCGTCGTTCTCACGGCGTACGACGAGGATGAGTACGTATCCGCGGCGATCAAGGCGGGCGCCTCCGGGTATCTCCTGAAGACAGTCCGATCGAGTGAGCTCATCGAAGCGGTGCGGCGGGTCCGGATGGGCGAGGTCATCTTTCACCCGGCTATCGCCCGGAAGCTGGCGCGGCTCTTCGTGAAGAACCTGGATCCCACGAGCGAAGAGCAGCTGCTCACACAGCGGGAGAGAGACATCCTGAAGCTCGTGTGCCAGGGCGAACTGAACAAGGAGATCGCCGGGGAGCTGGGCCTGAGCGTACGGACGGTCGAAGGGCACCTGAACGCGATCCTGGGGAAGCTCAACGTGCGATCACGCACGGAGGCGGCGATGTACGCAGCCTCCAAAGGGTGGTTCACAGAGTACAGCTGGACATCATGGCCGCACGCGTAGGATCCCTCCCTTTCCACCCGCCATCGATGAGTTCTACGGGTGTGCTCCGGCGATTGAGCCCGGCTTCGCTCGCGAGAGCGGCGCCGATCGCAGATGGCCGCTTCTGGTTAGTGCAGGCGCTGGTTCTCGCGATCGCAGCCGGGCATAACGCGATCGAGGCGCTCGGTGTGGCGCATCAGCTGGGCATGCTGTACTTCGTGCCCACGTCGCTGTACTTCATGCCGGTGATCTACGCGGCCATGTACTTCGGCCTGCGAGGGTCGCTTCCCACGGCGATCCTCTGCACCGCAATCAGTGTCCCGAACTGGTTCCTGTGGCATGAAGGCCCGGAGCGACTCGGGGACATGACCCAGATGACCGTCGTCGTCTTCTTCGGCGTGTTTGTGGGATTTCGGGTCAACCACGAGCGCCGCTTGATCGCGTCCCTTGAGTCCGTCACACACGCGCTGGAACTTTCGGAGTCGCGGTACCGGGAACTGTTCCAGTCCGCGGGAGAGGCCATCCTGGTCCTCGATGACGCGAACCGGGTGGTGGACTGCAATGAGGCCGCGCGCGCACTGGCTGGGCCATCGTGCTGCGCCAAGAGCAACACGCCTCTTGACGAACTGTTTTCCGGCGAACTGTCGACGCACATCACGGCGCTCAAGGTGACCGATAGCGAGCGTCCACCGCTGGTGCGTCTTACCGCTCTGGACGGCCGCGACGTCTGGGTGGAGCCGGTCTGCGCCAGCCTGGGGCACACGACGCAGGTGCTCCTGCGGGACGTGACCGAGCAGCACAAGCGGCAGGCCAACCTGGAGATGTACACGGCGCATATCCATCGCGCACAGGAGGAGGAACGCCGGAGGATCGCGCAGGAGATCCACGACGAGACAGTCCAGTCGTTGATCCTGCTCTGCCGCGAGCTGGACGACGTGGAGGAGTCCGTTACCGGGCGTGGGCGCGAGCACCTTGCCGGGGTGCGGCGCCAGACGGAGGAGATCATCGAGCGGCTCCGCGGCCTCATTCGCGGGCTGCGGCCGCCGCTGCTCGACGATCTGGGGCTGGTGCCCGCCGTGCAAAGGCTCCTGGATGAGGTTTCGTCCCGCTCGCCGATCCAGACGAAGCTGGATGTCGCAGGGAACGGGCGGCAGCCGCCGCCATCGATCGAACTAGCGTTCCTGCGCATTGCGCAGGAGGCGATCAACAACGCGGCGCGGCATGGGACGCCCACCCACGTGCGTGTGAACATTACGTACGAGGCGGACGGGATCGCGATCGAGGTTGCGGATGACGGTCGCGGGTTCGAGCCGATCGCGGACGCGCCGGACATGGTGCGAACCGGGCACTGGGGCATCGCGGGCATGCACGAGCGCGCCCGCGAGGCCGGAGCGTCACTCTTCATCGACTCCAGCCCGGGCGCCGGCACGACGGTTCGCGCGACGTACGGAAACGGCGCCGACCAGGGAGGCGGCGTCGTGGGTCGCTACGCTCCGCGTCCGGTGTAGGCGCCAGCGCTGTCGCGCGGGTCGATGGCGCCGGAACTACCGGCGTGGCTCAGCACGCAGGGGCGGGACTGCGACGGTGGCGGCCCCATTCGTCCTGGCGCAGGCACCCCTGGGCGAGCATGCGGGCGACGAGGCCGGCTACGCGGGCCAGGGGCGCATCGAGACCACCGGCGATATCTCGCAAGGACAGCGGGCCCGCAGCGTCGATGAGGTCGCGTACGTCGTGGGACGACAGACGGGGGTTCGGCCCGGGCGTGTCCGGATACACGACGGTGATTCCTTCCGGGCAGGCGCCCCGGGATGTGCGCGGGGGGACTGCGGCGGGTGCGTGGGTGTCGGCGGCGTTCGTGTAGCTGGTCATGGCGCTCCTCCATGTGTTTCAGGCATTGTCGCCGCGCAGCCCGCGCGCGGCATCGGCCGTCGGATCGGAGACGGCGCGGACATGCGGCCCAGGCCGCTTCTCCGCCATTGGACGGAAGGCGGGTCTGGTCAGCGAGCGGGCGCTACCATCTATGCGTGACTCAGATGGAGAACGGCGAGGTACAGGAGCTCTCGGTGGCCCAGCAGCGCCATGCGCGGAGCTTCCACCTGCTGGCCAAGCCCACGGGCGCAATCTGCAACCTCGACTGCCAGTACTGCTTCTTCCTTTCGAAGGAGGAGCTGTATCCCGGCAGCCGCTTCCGGATGACGGACGAGGTGCTGGAGACGTACATCCGGCAGCTGGTGGAGGCGCAGGCCGGGCCCGAGGTGACGGTGGCGTGGCAGGGCGGGGAGCCCACGCTGATGGGGCTCGACTTCTTCCGGAAGGCGATGGCGTACGAGGAGGCGTACCGTCGGCCCGGCACGCGGATCGTGAACACGATCCAGACCAACGGCACGCTGATCGACGAGGAGTGGTGCGCGTTCTTCCGCGAGCACGACTTCCTGGTGGGGATCTCGATCGACGGGCCCCGGGAGATGAACGACGCTTACCGCGTCGACAAGGGCGGGAAGCCGACGTTTGACGCCGTGATGCGGGGCCTACGGGCGCTTCGCGACTGTGGTGTTGCGTTCAACGTGCTGACCACGGTGCATCGCGCGAACGAAGATCGGCCGGTGGAGGTGTACCGCTTCCTTCGAGACGAGGCCGGCGCGCGTTTTATCCAGTTCATCCCGATCGTCGAGCGGACGGACGGCCCGGCCAGTGGCCAGGCAGTATCCGACGCGACTGTGGGATCGGAGGCATGGGGCCGGTTTCTCATCGCGGTCTTCGAGGAGTGGGTGCGCCGCGACGTCGGGACGGTGTTCGTGCAGATGTTCGATGCGGCGCTTGCGTCGTGGGTGGGCGCGCCCCCGGCACTGTGCATCTTCGCGGAGACGTGCGGGGACGCGCTGGCGCTGGAGCATAACGGCGACGTGTATTCGTGCGACCACTTCGTCGAGCCAAAGCACCTGCTGGGGAACATTCGGGAAGACTCGATGATCGAGCTTGTCGCTTCGGAGAAGCAACGAGCGTTCGGGGATGCGAAGCGGGACGCGCTGCCGGCGTACTGCCGCGCGTGCGAGGTGCGGTTCGCGTGCCACGGCGAGTGCCCGAAGAACCGGTTTGTGCTGACACCCGACGGCGAGCCCGGCCTGAACTATCTATGCGCCGGGTACAAGGCGTTCTTCCGGCACATCGACGCGCCGATGCGGTTCATGGCGGACGAACTGCGCCGGGACGGAGCGCCATCGAACGTGATGGCGGAGGTGGCGCGGCGAGACGCGGCGCTGAGGCGTGAGCTTTCGGGCGCCAGCCGCAACGACGCCTGTCCGTGTGGCAGCGGACGAAAGTTCAAGCGGTGTCACGGGGCCTGACGGTTCGGGCGGGCAGCTGGCGACCGGCATCGAGGACGGACTTGTCGCGGCAAGCCGCGAGACCTCAGGGAGCCACTGAACGATGAGTGTGGAGCAGATGCGGGAGGTTGACGCGACGTATCGTAGCCTCGGCCGGCGCGCCGTGTGGGATGCCGTGTCCTTTGCCAGCTTCCAGGGCTGGGAGTCGACGATTCGGCGGCGGGCCGTGGCGCGGCTGCAGTTGCAGCCCGGGGATCGTGTGCTCGACGTGGCCTGCGGTCGCGGTTCCAACCTGCCTTACTTGCGGCGAGTGGTGGGAGAGCGCGGCCAGATTGTGGGCATCGACTATTCCGAAACCATGCTCGCGGGTGCGCAGCAACTCGTGCGCCGGAATGGTTGGACAAACGTCGATCTCGTAAAGGGGGACGCGGCGGACATGCAGTTCAGGAAAGAGTTCGATGGCGCGTTGACGGTGCTGTCGCTCACTGTGATCCCCCGATGGCAGGACGCCCTTCAGCAGATGGCGGGAGCGGTCCGGCCAGGAAGGCGCATCGTCGCGGTGGAGGCGAGTTGGGGGTCGGGTTGGAGGCGTGTCTGGAACCCGTGGCTGCGGCTGCTGAGCCGTGTGACGGCCGGAGATCTCGGCCGGGACATACCTGCTGAATTCCGCCGGAGCCTTATGAGCGTTCAAAAGGAGGCAGTATCGTTGAGTACGGCGTACATCCTCACCGGCACCGTACCGCAACCATCATGAGGATCATCGGGGTAGAGCGAAGGGCGCCGCAGCAAGGACACGGCGCTGCACAGCCCGTTCGGGTGCCGGGTGGCATCTTGCAGGCGGTGCGCGGGCGTCTTAGCATCGAGGCGCGATGAAGGCTGCTGACGCGATGTTGCTGGCGCTGCGGGAGTACGCCGCTCCGTCGTGCCGCCGCTGCCATGGCCGCGGGGCGACGGGGGAGGACATCGTGGCCACGCTGTGCGCCTGTGTGCGGCGGCGGGTGTCGGTCGAAGACGTTACGCCGGGCGGCGACGATGGCGAGGAGGCGGTCCCGCACCCGTGGGGGGCCATCACGCGACGAGCCCAGCAGATCCACGCCGCCGCGATGCTGCAGGCGGTGCCGGATACCTGGAGTTGAGCTTCGGCAGCGCGGCTAGCGCCCCTCCAACTTGATCCCAGACCATTTTGACGGGCCGAAGCTGGATGCTTGCAGCTGGAAGCTGGAATCTGCGTTCGTCCGGCGACGTCGCTTCTCAAGTCGCTATCATTCGGGCATGGTGTTGTCGCGCGATCGTATCATCGAGAACAAGGCGCTGGTGCTGGACCTGGTGGAGTGGGTCGCGCAGAAGCCGCGGCCGTACGCCGAGGTGATGGAGGCGTGGCGGACATCGTGCCCGCGGCTTCCGATCTGGGAGGACGCGGTCGACCTGGGGCTGGTGGCCTGCAGCATGGCGCCGGGCCGGGGCACGATGGTCGGCGTGACGCCTTCGGGCGAGGCTCTTCTGCGGGCTGAAGGACGGGTGCTTCTCTGACGGCCGGGCCGCGGGGATGGACGGGCGTTCATCAGCGATCTGCTAGCCTTCCACCTATCGAACGAGGGATGCAGGAGGGCGGGATGGCTTCTGCGAATGACACGGCGGTGCCGACGGGTGTGGCGGCAACGTCGCTGGACCCGGCGTATCAGCGCGACCCGGACCCGGTGCACGACGCGCTGCGCGAACGCGAGCCGGTGCACCACGACGAGGTGCTGCGGCGCTGGCTGTTGACGCGGCACGATGACGTGGACGCGCTCCTCCGTGACCGATCTCTATCGGCGGACCCGCGCAAGGGCACGCCGGGCACGTTCATGACGGCATTCGCTTCGCCCGGCGGCCGCGAGCCGAGCATCCTCTTCATGGATCCGCCGGAGCACACGAGGCTGCGGGGCCTGATCTCGAAGGCGTTTACGCCGCGGGCGATCGAGGGGATGAAGCCCCGCATCGAAGCGATCGTGGCGATGCTGCTGGACGCCGTCGCGGGCGGCGAGGGCTTCGACGTGATCGCGGCGTTCGCCGGGGCGCTGCCGACGATCGTTATCGCGGAGATGCTGGGCGTGGATCCGGCCGACCGGCAGGATTTCAAGCGCTGGTCGGACGACGGCGTGATGGCGTTCGATCCGCTGCTCTCGGAGGAGCTTCGCGAGCGCGTGGCGGCGTCTTCGGCGGAGCTGGATGCGTACTTTCGCGGGGCGATCGCGCATCGGCGGGCGGCGCCGCGGCCGGATCTCATTTCGGCGATGATGGCGGCGGAAGAAGACGGCGTGCGCATGACGGACGAGGAGCTGGTGACGATGTGCGGCCTGCTGCTGGCAGCGGGGAACGTGACGACGACGGACCTCATCGGCAACGGGACGCTGGCGCTGCTGCGGAACCCCGAGGAGCTGCGGAAGCTGCGGGCGGATCCTGCCCTTATAAGGAATGCGGTCGAGGAGATGCTGCGGTATGACCCGCCGGTCACGGAGACGGGGCGGATACCGCTGGAGGGCAGGGAGGTCCGTGGCTGTCCGATCGGTGCGGGGGAGTCGGTGATCCCGGTGCTGGCGGCGGCGAACCACGACCCGGAGGTGTACCCGGAGCCGCATCGCTTCGACATCACGCGCGAGGATACGCACCACCAATCGTTCGGGGGCGGGGTGCACTTCTGCCTGGGGGCGCCGCTGGCGCGGCTGGAGGCGCAGATCGCGCTGAACGCGCTGGTGCGGCGGTTCCCGGGGCTGCGGCTGGCCGAAGGGGAGCTGGAGTATCGCCGGATCCCGGGGTTCCGCGGGCTGGCGCGGCTGGATGTGTTGATCTAGTACGCGCGGACGGACGGCGGTAGGATGGCCGGCACGAAAGGGGCCATCACATGCCGTACACGCATACCCTCTTCGACATCGACACGGAATCCCACGTCGCGACGGTGACGCTGAACAAGCCGGAGCGGATGAACGCGATCGACCAGGGGGACGCGAAGGACATCCTCGACATCTGCGCGCGCATCCAGGACGACGACGACATCTGGATCGCGATCTGGACGGGCGCGGGGAGGGGGTTCTGCTCCGGGGCCGACGTGACGGGCGGGCCGCGTCCGACGCTGGAAGGCGCGGACCTGAACCGGCTGCTGGACGAGGGGTCGTGGATCTCGCGGCAGGGGAACGCGCTCTACGGCATCGACAAGCCGATGATCGCGGCCGTGAACGGCGTGGCGGCGGGGGCGGGGTTCTCGCTGGCGCTGGCGTGCGACGTGCGTATCGGGAGCGAGGCGGCGCGGTTCGTGACGGTGTTCCAGGAGCGAAACCTACCGCCGGAAGGCGGGATGTCGTGGCTGCTGCCGCGCATCGTGGGGATGAGCCGTGCGCTGGACCTCTCGATGACGAGCCGTCGGGTCGATGCGGAAGAAGCGCTGCGGATCGGGCTGCTGGATCGGGTGGTGCCGGGCGAGCGGCTGCTGGACGAGGCGCGCGCGTATGCCGCGCAGATCGCCGCGGTGCCGCCCAGCGCGGTGCGGGTATCGAAGCGGGCGATTCGGCGGGGGTTCGAGACGCCGTTCGTGGAGGCGACGCGCTACGAGTCGCAGCTGGGCTCGCTGACGCAGCGAGCGCGCGCGGACAGCAAGGAGGCGCGCGACTCGTTCCTGGAGAAGCGGAAGCCGCGCTACACGGGGCGGTAGTGATCGGGATTCGCCGGAAGGTCCGGATGGTGTGGTGATTGCGAAAATCGCAGAACCGCATGCGGGCCGGAGATGGGGCGGGCACCTTAGAATCGCTACGTGATCCGCGTGGATGGCATAGACCCGTCGCAGAGCGAGCAAGTGACGTCCGCGCTTGCAGAGTACTTGCGCACTTGTCTCGGCGCCCGCGAGGTCTTGTACGCGGAGACACCGGAACAGCTGTCTGATGGCACAGACACCTTTGTCTACGGCTTCCGCCTGACTGCGGCGGACACAGGGTCTCCCTGGTCGACGCGACTCGTGCTGCGGATCTTCAGGAGCAGCGAGGACGCGGCGAGAGCCGAGCGTGAAACATCGGTGCAGCGGTTCGCAGCCGAGCACGGTTATCCGACGCCGACGATCCTTGCGTTCGAACGGGACGGCGCGAACCTTGGCCTGCCGTTCGCCGTCATGCGGCGAGCGGCCGGTGTACACCTCCTCAAGCGGTTCGAGCAGAACCCCCTACGCATGCTGTCCCTCGTCCGTACGATGGCGGACACACACGCCGCCCTCCACCGGCTCCCTGCTGCAGGCTGCCCAATCCCCGCTGGCGGTTGCCTCATCGAGAGGAGGTTGGGAACGCTCGCGACCTGGATGGAGAAGTTCGACCTTCCTGAGACGAGACAAGCGTACGCGTGGTTGGACGAGCACAAAGGAGTGGTCATACCGGAGGAGCGCAGCCTCTGCCACAACGACTTCCATCCACTCAATATCGTCGTCGACGACGATGGCCAAGCGATGGTCATCGATTGGTCTCGCGCCGAGCTGGGCGATCGACTGCACGACGTCGCCCGGAGCTACGTGGTGATGGCCCTCGCTCAGGGCGGCGGGCGCACGCTCATGGAGCGAGCGTTGTTGATGGTCAGCCGATTCGTCGCACGACGGTATGTCTCTGCCTATCAGCGGCTGCTCCCCTTCGACGAACAGCGTTTCCGCTACTGGAAGGCGGTGCTTACGTTCCAATCATGGGTCGAGACCGCGCCGATGATGGCGCTCGGGGCGGAGGCGGTCGGAGCGCGGGCGGGTGCTGCGAGCGGATACCGCCCGGATATCGTTGAAAAGATTAGCCGTGAATTCTGGCGGTGCATTCGCACCTTCGAGCAAGGCGGCTAGCCGGGATCGCCCACCATGTGGTCACGGTGTGCACGCCGTGCCGACTCCGCTGTCAACGCTCTACACCCTCCGTGGACGGTCACCCGCGCCACGGCGCCTGCCGAGGCGTGTATCGTCGTGACGCGGCGTCGTGACGCGGGCGTCGTGGGACGCGGGCCGAATGGCTCTACCGGCGCCGCTGCCGGGGATCCCACCATGACCATCATCCGATCGGGATTCGCCGGGAGGTCCGGATGGTGGACTTCGCCCTGACTGATACGCAGCGGGAGTTGCGGCGCGTCGCGCACGAGTTCGCGCGGAACGAGATCAGGCCCATCGCCAGTGAGCTGGACCGCCAGGCCGACCCGAGGCAGAGCTTCGCGAGCGACCTGTATCCGCGGGCAAACGCGCTGGGGTTCAATCTCGCGCTGATCCCGGAGGCGTACGGTGGCGCTGGGCTGAGCGACCTGGACTTCGCGATCATCCTGGAGGAGGTGGCGTGGGGCGACGTCGGCGTGGCGCTGACGTACGTGGGGCACTGGCTGGCGCTGAGCCCGCTGATCCGGGGCGGCTCCGACGATCAGCGGCGCCGCTGGCTGCCGCAGATCGCGGCTTCGCCGGACCGCTCGTTCCTGGCGGCGATCTGCGCGACGGAGCACGGGGTGGCGGGCGACCTGACGCCGCGGGAGTATCTGGGGTCGAGCACGCGGGACGTGGGGCTGGAGGCGCAAGACTTCTTCACCAACTACACACTGCCGCGGGCCGAGCAGCGGGAGATGACGACGCAGGCAATCCGCGACGGCGACGAGTACGTGATCAACGGCACGAAGCGCTTCATCACGAACGGGCCCGTGGCGGGGATGTACCTGTGCATCGCGACGGTCGATCCGTCGAAGCCGGACGCGCTGGCGACGGCGGCGTTCCTCGTGCCGGCGGGTGCGCCGGGGCTCTCGGTGGGGACGATCGAGAACAAGATGGGGCACAGGCTCTCGATCACGTCGGAGATCATCTTCGAGAACGTGCGCGTGCCGGCGGAGGACATGCTGCCCGGCGGGGCAGCGGCGCTGCGGTACGGGCTGGAGTGCTCGAACACGACGGTGGGAGCGCTGAGCGTGGGGCTGGCGCGGGCGGCGTACGACGAGGCGATGGCGTACGCGAAGGTCCGGTACAAGGGCGGGAACCGCATCATCTTCCACCAGGCGGTGGGGATGATGCTGGCGGACATGGCGATCGCTGTGAAGACGGCGCGGCTGCTGGTGCACCAGTCGGCGTGGCACAACGACCACTGTGCGGAGCCGAACACCATCGCCGCGATGGCGAAGGTGTATGCGTCGGACGTGGCGGTGAAGGTGACGCACGACGCGCTACAGATCTTCGGCGGCTATGGGTACATGCGCGACCTGCCGCTGGAGAAGTGGACGCGCGATGCGCGCGTGACGCCGATCTACGACTTCACGAACGAGATGCTGCGAGCGAACTTCATTCTGCCCGCGCTGGCGCTGGGCGCAGGGATCTGAGCGTCATCGACGGCGCGTGTCCTGCCCCCTGGCGCGCTACTCTACCCGCA
>JACRBR010000157.1 GCA_016213125.1 Chloroflexota bacterium
GTCGAGATCTCCGTCATCTGGTTCGACGGCCAGTGGGAGCGCTCCATCGACCCGTGGCGGGCGAAGGAGCTGCGCGAGATGATCCTGGGCCTGCAGCCCGGGATCATGATCAACGACCGCCTGCCGGGCCAGGGCGGTTACGCGACGCCCGAGCAGTTCGTGCCACCGCAGCCGCTGCCCGGTCCCTGGGAAACCTGCCTGACCATGAACGAGACGTGGGCCTACAACCCGGACGACACGCGCTACAAGTCCGCGCGGTCGCTCATCCACCGTTTGTGCGAGATCGCGGGCAAGGGCGGCAACCTGCTGCTGAATGTCGGGCCACGCGACGATGGCACGCTCCCGCCGGAGCAGACGGAGCGCCTGGAGGCCATCGCCGCCTGGATGGCCCGCAACGCCGAAAGCATCGTCGGCACCGAAACGGGACTCGAAGCGTGGCAGTTCTACGGGCCCTCGACTCGTCGCGGCGAGACCGTGTACCTGCACCTGCGGATGCGCCCGCACGAGGACGTCTCCGTCCGCGGGGTGCGCGTGAAGCGCGTGAAGTCCGTGCGGGCGCTGGCCACGGGTAAAGAGCTGCGGTTCACGACCCGCATGTCCATCGCCGACACGCTGTTCAACCCGGATCCGCTGGGGGAGCTGGCCATCAGCCTCCCGGAGGCGTCGATCGATGAGATGGCAACAGTTATCGCGGTGGAACTCGCACCCGAGCCGATCGCTCCGGCGAGCTAGTCTTCGGATCCTTCGTCCGTGACTTCGCTCGCCCTCAAGCGGCGCACAAGTTCCGGCACGTCGCCAGTTGCCGTGTCCCACACGATTGACATGGAGATGAGATGATAAGCGTGCACCAGCCGGTTACGCATGTTCGTGATATCGGGCCAGGGGATCTCAGGGTGTGATCCCTTCAGCTCGTCAGAGAGCCCACGAGCAGCCTCGCCGATCACGGCGATCTGCAAGATGACAGCGTCTTGCAGCACGTCGTCATCCAGAAACTTATCGAACGTGACACCCGAGAGCCGCCTCTCGATGCGTTCGGCCGCACGAAAGATGTCGTCGAGAAGGTCCTCGTCAGGCCGCGTAGACAACGTACGCGCTCTCCAGGATGCGCTGACGCCTTCGAAGGTTCGGGCTCTGTTCTACCGCGTCGCGCGGGATGAGGTCGATCGTTCGTCCCAGGATCTCGCCGAGCTCTCGCTCCATCTGGGAGAGCGCGACGAGGCCCACCTTCACCGCAGGCTCGAACGTCACGAGCACATCGACGTCGCTCAGTGGTGTGAAGTCTTCCCGCAGGACGGAACCGAACAGCGCGAGTTCCCGGATCTTCCAGCGGACGCAGAAGTCCGCGATGCGCTCCTGGGGTAGTGCCAGCGCGACTCGGGTAACCATGACCGCATGGTAGCTGATCCGGGAGGAGACCCGTCGCGGCCGCGTCAGTAGCTGGCGACGAGCGTCTCTTCTTCCGTTGGGAGGCTGCGCTTGATCACTTCCAGGTACTCCAGCGCCACCCCCGCTCCGATCGCCACGCAGTCCAGCGGGTTCTCGGCGATGTGCACCGGCACGCCCGTCTCCTGCGCCAGCAACACGTCGATGTGTCGCAGGCATGCCCCGCCCCCCGTCAGCACGATGCCGCGGTCGATGACGTCCGATGCTAACTCCGGCGGCGTGCGCTCGAGGACGCTGCGCACCACCGAACAGATCGTCGCTAGCGAATCCTGGATCGCCGCCGTGATGTCGCTCGACGAGACGGTGATGGTCTTCGGCAGCCCGCTGATCTGGTCGCGGCCGCGCACTTCCATCTTCAGTTCGGGATCCAGTGGCACGGCCGCGCCGATTGCCACCTTCATCTCTTCCGCCGTGCGCTCGCCGATCACCAGGTTGTAGCGACGCTTAATGTATGCCGTGATCGCGTCGTCCAGGCGGTCACCCGCCACGCGCACGCTTTCGCTTACGACGATGCCGTACATGGAGATGACGGCGGCTTCCGTTCGCCCGCCGCCGATGTCGACCACCATGTTGCCGCTGGGTGAGTTCACAGGGATCCGTGCGCCGATCGCGGCGGCGAGAGGCTCAGGCACGAGGTGGACGGGGCGCCGCCCGCCTGCCTGCTCGGCGGCGTCGCGCACCGCGCGCTGTTCGACGCTGGTGACGCCGGCAGGGATGCAGACCATGACCTCGGGCTTGATGAGGTTGAAGCGGCCGACGACGCGGTTGATGAAGTACCGCAGCATCGCCTCGGTGATCAGGTAGTCGGCGATTACCCCGTCGCGCATGGGACGGATGACGCTGATGCTCTGCGGCACGCGCCCCATCATCGCCTGTGCATCGCGCCCGACGGCGACGACGGTGTTGTCCCGATTGGCCAGCGCCACGACCGAAGGCTCGTTGACGACGATGCCACGACCTTTGACATAAACCAGCACGTTCGCGGTGCCCAGATCTATGCCGATTCTCTTCGGTAGCACGTCGCCCTCACTTCAACCCGGGGTACCGGCTTCTGGTTCTGCGCCCGTTCAGGCGCGCTCGATCTCGGCGCCAAGCGCGCGCAGTTTACCATGAAGATCATCGTGCGCGCGTTCGATGTGGTAGACATCGCTGATTTGCGTGGTGCCTTCCGCGACAAGCGCCGCCAGCACGCACGCGCTTCCGGCTCGCACGTCAAGGGCCTGTACCGGCGCCGCTGTCAACTTCGTCGGCCCGCTGATGATGGCTGTCTGGCCCGTGGCGACCACGTTGGCCCCCATCTTTCGCAGCTCGGTGATGTAGAGCAAGCGGTTGTCAAACACCCGCTCGTGGATGGTGCTGGTTCCGCTTGCCTGTGTGAGGAATGCCGAGAGCTGCGGCTGCAGATCTGTCGCCAACCCTGGATACGGCAGCGCCTGTGCGTTCACCGCCTCGTACGTCTCGCGCCCGGTGACGCGCATCCCGCCATCCGTCGTCTCGACGGACACCCCTGCTTCGCGCATCTTCCAGATCAGGGCGTCGAGGTGCTCCGGCGCCGCCTCTTCGATCTCGATGCGCCCGCGCGTGATTGCCGCCGCCAGCGCGAACGTCCCCGCCTCCAGCCGGTCCGGGATGATCCGGTGCTCCACTCCGCCCAGCGAACGTACGCCCTCGATGTGCATCATGGGAGTGCCGGCGGCGGTGATTTTCGCGCCCATGCCGTTGAGCATGTGGGCCAGCGACTCGATCTCCGGCTCGCAGGCGGCGTTGATGATGGTCGTCGCGCCATCAGCCAGCGTCGCCGCCAGCATGACGTTGAGCGTGCCCATCACGCTTGGGTAATCCAGCACCACGCGCTGTCCCCGGAACGCGCTCGTCTGCTTGATGTCGAAGATGTCGCCATGCTGTTCGACGGTTGCGCCCAGTGAACGGAAGCCCGCGAGGTGCACGTCCAGCGGCCGGATGCCGATGGCGTCCCCGCCAGGCGGCGGGCACGATGCGTGTCCCATCCGGGCTAGCAGCGGCCCCATGACGAGAAAGCTCGCCCGCAACGAGGCGGCGAGCCGCGGCGGCACCTCAGAACGCGTCAGCTCGCTGCAATTGATGCGCAGGGTGTTGGGCGAAGGGTGGTCGACCTTCGCGCCAAGATACGCCAGGATCTCCACCATCTGCCGCACGTCACCGATCTCGGGAACGTTGTGCAGGACGACATCATCGTCTGCCAGCAGCGCCGCCGCGATAGCGTAGTCCGCCCCATTCTTGGAGCCGCTGACGCGCACACGACCCTCGAGCCGCCGACCGCCGGTGATGCGAGACTTGGTGTCCTTCATCGTCCTCAAGGATAGCGGCTCATGCGGGCGCGGATCTGCCGCGCCCGTCGGGGTTCACCCGGCCTGCCGTCACTGAAACCCTATCGTCTGGCCTCCGCGGCTGTACTCTGCATGAA
>JACRBR010000166.1 GCA_016213125.1 Chloroflexota bacterium
CCCCGGGGACAGTCGGTCCGAGGCAGACAAGTGGCGCGCACGATGGTAGTGCGCGCCCCTCTCTGCGGGCTGGTGAGTTGGCCAGAGCCGTGGTCAGGCTGCCTTCCGCATGCGCGTCCGGCGGACGACGGGGATCTCATCCTCGGCCAGCGGCAGCGGGGGCCGCGGGGCGAACGTGTGCCCGGCCAGGCAGTATGTCGTGCCCGGGTCGTCCAGCGGGTCCTGCGATACGAAGAGTGAGCTGCCGCAGCGTGCGCAGCGGCGCTTCACCACCATGGTCTTGCTCTGTGTCATCTCTCTTCCTTCGTTTCTCTTGCCGGGTATGTCATCTATACGCTCAAACTATCCGGCTCGGACTGCCGATCTTGTTTCGAACATGTTGTCACGATTGTTGACGCGGCCGGGGCGGCTGCTGGGATCTCGCTGAGGCCGATGCACCGGCTGCATAGCGTCAGACGGCCGTCTCCATCATCGCCGCGTGGTCCGGCATCCCGCTGGTCAGGGGCTGGAGGTAGCGCCGGATGGCGAGCGCCACGGCAGCGCCCTCGCCCGCCGCCGAGGCCGCCTGCTTCGTGCTGCCCTCGCGGCAGTCGCCCGCCGCGAAGATGCCCGGCACGCTCGTCTGCAGGGTGACATCGGTCACGATGAACCCCATCCCGTCGACGTCCACCAGGCCGCGCACCACGGCGGTGTTCGGCGAGAGCCCGATGAACACAAACACGCCCTCGGGTTGGACCTCGGACAGCTCCCCCGTCACCGTATTCCGTAAGACGACGGAAGCCAGCCGCTTGTTCCCCTTGAACTCGGCCGGGGTCATGTTCGGCAGCACCTCGATCTGTGGGTGCTCCTCGACCTTCTGGACCACCACCTTGCTGGCGGAGAGCCGGCTGTCGCGGGTCGCGATGGTCACCTTGCGCGCGAACTTCGTGAGGAAGATGCTCTCCTCGCCGGCGGAGTTGCCGCCGCCCACCACCAGCACGTCCTTCCCGCGATAGAACGCGCCGTCGCAGGTCGCGCAGAAGTGGACCCCCGCGCCGATGAAGTCTTCCTCGCCCGGCACGCCAAGACGGCGGTACGTCGAGCCGAGCGCCAGAAGCACCGCCCACGCGCGGTACTCCTTCCCGTCGGACGTGCGCACGCAGCGGTACTGGCCGTCCAGCTCGACGGATTTGACCTCCTGCGCCTGCAGGATCTCCACGCCGAAGCGCTCCGCCTGTTGCCGCAGCCGGTCGGCGAACTCGCTGCCGCTGATGCCCTCCGGAAAGCCGGGGAAGTTGTCCAGCCGCTCGGTGACGCCCGCCTGCCCGCCGATGCCCCCTCGCTCGATGACGAGCGTATCGATGCCTTCGCGCGCCGCGTACAGGGCCGCCGTCAGTCCGGCGGGGCCGCTGCCGACGACGATCAGATCGTAGAAGTCGTTCTTCGCGGCCGTCTGCAGTCCCAGCTTCGCCGCCAGCTCGGCGTTCGACGGCTCGACCAGCACCGAGCCGTCGCCGAAGAGGAGCGTCGGTATGATCTGCTTGCCGTCGTTAAATCGCTCGACGACCGCCTGCCCTTCTGGGTCGCCGTCGATGTCGATGTAGTCGTAGTGGACGCGCTGTTCGCCGAAGAACTTCTTCGTGCGTTTGCAGTCGCCGCACCAGGCGGTCCCGTACATGGTGATGTCGGTGCGTGACACGTGAGATCCTCCTGGCGTGGTGAACGGAACTGCTCGTGCGGCCGTACATCACACAGTGCCGCGGACGGCTGCTTCGTTACTCCCGCATCAAGACGGCGCGGGCGGGGGCGCCATCGCTGCCTACGAGCAGCAGCGGCAGACAGGCAAGCCGGTACGGGCCCGGCTCGACATGTCGCAGATCCAGGCCCTCCAGGATGACGACGCCTGCCTCCAGCAGCGCGACGTGCGTCGCCACGCCGTTCCCCTTCGGCCCGATGGAGAGGTAGTCGATGCCGACCAGCTTCACGCCCCGCTGGACCAGCGCGGCCGCTGCGTCGCCCGTCAGCGCGATGAAGTCCGCCGAAAAGCGGTCGAGGTCCCAGAGGCGCGAGTTGTTGGTCTTGAAGATGATGCGCTCGGCGGGCGGGATCGCCAGTTGGGACAGCGCCGTTGCGTCGATGTGGCTGGCCAGCCCCGTCGCGTCGACGACGTGCGCCGGGCCGATGAGCGCATCCAGCGGCACCGACTCCATGGCGGGGGCGCCGTCGATGAAGTGCACGGGCGCGTCGATGTGCGTGCCGGTGTGCACGCCAAAGTCCACGCGGCTCACGTTGGCCGAAGATCCGCCCGCGATCGTCTTCACGCGCTCCATGTGGACGTCGGGGTCGCCGTCGTAGACGATCATGCCCGGCCGGATCGGCACCGAGATATCGATGATCTCCATCGCGTCCTCCGGGCAGAGCATACCCTGCGAATCAGGGTGCGTGGGGCGCCTGGATCTCGGGCGAGGCGAGGATCACCTCGGCCTCGGCCTCCGGCGCCAGCTGGCGCAGCGCCTCCGGGCGGCGCGCGATCGCCAGCGTCACCACGCCTGACCGCGGCGCGAAGAGCCATGCGGCGAAGAAGAGTCCCGTCGAGATCAGCACGATCGTCCCGCCCGCCGATGTGTCCTGGTGATACCCGACGAACAGGCCGGCCACCGAGGCAACGATGCCGAGCCCCGCGGCCAACCCCGCCATCGGGAGCAGGCGGTCGGTCAGCAGCCTCGCCGTCGCCGCGGGGGTGATCAGCAGGGCGATCACCAGGATGTTCCCGACGGCCTTGAACGCGACCACCACGGTGAGCGCGGTGAGCGCCAGCAGCAGCACGTCGAGGGCCAGCACCGGAAGCCCCATCGCCCGGGCGCCCGAGGGATCGAAGGAGGACATCACGAACAGGCGCCGGAGCGCGAACATCGTCGCCAGCACGCCAGTGCCGATGATGATCGTGAGCACGACATCGAGCGTCCCGGCGCCGACAGGGTCTCCGAAGAGGATGTGCTCCAGCTCTTCGCCTTCGATGGTGCGGTTGGCGAGGATCACCACGCCCAGCGCGAACGCCGCCGTGAAGATGACACCGATCGACGTGTTGTCGCGCACCCGTTGGTTTGCGGTCAGCACGCCCATGAGGGCGGCCGTCACCAGTCCGGCAACCAGCGCCCCGACGAGCAGGTTCCCGTCGGCGAGGAAGGCGATGACGACGCCGGGGAAGATCGAGTGTGCCAGCGCGTCGCCCAGGAATCCCACGCCCCGCAGCACGATGAACGTCCCCACGACGCCGGCGACCATCGCCACGGCGATGACGTCGACCAGCCCGCGCAAGAAGTCCGGATCCGATAGCGGATCAGTGATGATGCTCATGGTGCTCTCCGGCCTCTGCCGCGTGGTGCTCGAAATCCTCGGCCGCGATCGGGTCGGCCCGGCGCCGTAGCACGATCATCGATCCGCCGTGGATGTGCGTGTGGGTCGCCTGGAGGACAACCTTTCCGTGGGACTGCCACTCCTCGAACAGCTCCAGGATGCGGTCGTGGGTGGCGGAATCGATGCCGGTCATGGGCTCATCGAGCAGGATCACGTCGGGCTCCTGCGCCAGCGCCCGGGCGATGAAGGCGCGGCGCTGCTGGCCGCCCGAAAGCTCGCTGATCTGGCGCCGGGCCAGGTCCGTGATGTTGAGGTGCGCCATCGCGTCCTGGACAATCGCCTCATCCGCCCGGGTCGACGAGCGCAGCCAGCCTCGCGCCGGGTAGCGCCCCATCATCACGACATCGTGGACGGACACCGGGAATCCCCAGTCCACGTCCTCACGCTGGGGGACGTAGGCGACGCGTCGGCGCGAGCGCGAGAGCGGCTGTCCGAAGAGCGTGATCTCGCCGTCGGCGAGCGGCACGAGCCCGGCGATCGCCTTGAGCAGGGTGCTCTTGCCCGAGCCGTTCGGTCCGACGATGCTCACGACCTGGCTGCGCGGGATGTCGGCGTTCACGTGCGCGAGGACCACGCGCCGGCCGTAGGCGATGGCCACATCACGGAGGACGAGGCAGCTTTCGTGCATGCCAACGTCATCCGGACGTGTCCGGGAAGAGATGCGGCTAGCCAACGGGTGCCGCCTCCTTGTACGCGACCTTTAGCAGGCGGCAGGCCTCGCAGCGGCCGTACACCTCCAGCCAGTGCCCCTCGATCTCGTACGAGGTCGCCTTCTGGAGGTCGCGCACGAGCGCCTTCACGTCGCAGTTGCTGAAGTCCTCGACGCGGCCGCAGTTCGTGCAGACGAGGTGGTGGTGATGGCGGCCGGTGCTCAGGCGGTAATGGAGGGTGCCGTCATCGAGGAGCACGCGGCAGACGATGTTCAGGTCCTGCAGGATCTTCATCGTGCGGAAGACCGTCGCGCGGCCGACTTTTCGCGTGGAGCGCAGGATGTCGTCAACGGTGAAGTGCCCCTGCTGGCCCAGCACGGCGTCGAGGACCCGCCGCCTGCTCGACGTAATGCGGTGGCCGCGCATCTCCAGCCGCTCGATGACGAGGTCGATCTCGGACAGGGCAGGCGCTTCTTGTTGAGACATCGTCTCATCATAATTGAGACCTAGTCTCTGGTCAAGCAGCTCGGTGGTGCTACACGAATCGGCCCGGCGAGAACTCCGGCGACGTCTCACTCCAGTCGCCGCCGAGTCCGTTCGCGACGAGACGCCCGGTGATCGGGCCGAGGAGGATGCCGTTCCGGAAGTGACCGGTCGCGGCGATGACGTTCAGCCATGCCGGCATCGGGCCGATGATGGGCAGGCCGTCCGGTGTCCCGGGGCGTAAGCCGGCCCAGTCGAAGCGCTGCTGCGACGCGCGGAGTTGCGGCACGAGCCGACTCGCCATCGACCGCATCGCCCGGAGCCCCGCTGTCGTGGTCCGGCGGCGGAAGCCCACATCTTCGACGGTGGCCCCGGCGAAGACGAGCCCGTTCGCGCGCGGCACCAGGTATCCCTCCGGCCCCCACACGACGCTCCGGATCGGACAAGACATCCCGCCCAGTGCGATCATCTGGCCGCGGATCGGCCGCACGGGTATCGGGTTACTGCCGTTCACACTCAGTCTCGCCGCGATCTGGCCGCTGCGCGCGCCCGCGGCGATTACGACAGCGTCGCAGCCGACATCGCCGTCCGGTGTGCGCACGGCCGTCACGCGTTCGCCGCCGGTCGTGAATCCCACAGCCGGCGCGCGCTGCCTGATGTCTACGCCGAGCGCCTCCGCGCCGCGCTCCAGGGCCAGCGCCAGCATCTGGTTGCTGACGCTGCCTTCGCTGGCCGAGTAGATGCCGCCGATGACGCGCTCGCTGATGCGCGGCGCCGCCTCGCGGCACTGCTCGCCGTCCAGCAACGCGACATCGTGGCCGCACGACTCCAGCCACGCCTGCCGCTGCCGCAGCTCGGCGAACTGCTCCTCCGTGAAGGCGACCTTCAGGATGCCGTGCAGCCGCAGCTCCAGGTCAAAGCCGCACCGTTGCTGCAGCTCGTCGACCTGCTCCGGCATGTCGTGCAGGGCACGGAGCCCCAAATCGAGCATGGGGCCGGGACCGTGGGACTCGATCATCGGCGCCAGCATGCCGGCGGCGGCGTTCGTCGCCTGCATGGCCGTCTTGCCGTACTCCAGCAGCGTCACCTTCATGCCCGCGCGCGCGGTCTCGTACGCGCAGGCAAGCCCGACGATCCCGCCGCCGACGATGACGACGTCGCTCACGCCGCGCCTCCGCCGACCATGCGCACGATCTCGATGGCATCGCCCTCGCGCACGACGGCGTTGCCGTAACCGGCCTTCGGGATCACGTCGCCGTTGATGGCGACGGCGACGAGCTTGGGGTTCACGTCGCTCGCGTCCAGGAAGGCCAGCAGTGGCATCTCAACGCCGCGCGTGCCCGCCTCTCGTGGCTTGCCGTTCACGGTCACGTTCATCGCGTATGTTGTCTCACGGCGTCGTCGATCGCTTGTCGAATGGCAGCCGTCGCGGCCCGTGGGTCGACCGCATCCATAATCGCGCCCATCACGGCGACGCCCCGGGCTCCAGCCTCGAGCAGGGCGCGGGCGTTGTCCGCCGTGACGCCGCCGATGGCGATGACGGGCAGCTTCACGGAAGCGCACACAGCCCGCACGCCCTCGATGCCGAGCGGCCGGATGCCGGGCTTGGACGCGGTTTCAAACGCTGTCCCGAGCTGAAGCAGGTCGGCGCCCTCGTGTTCCGCGGCAATCGCCTGTTCGTTGCTGTGCACAGCGAGCGACACGAGGGGACCGTCGCCGAGTGTGGCGCGGACGTCGCGGATCGTCGGTCCGTACGAAGGAAGGTGGATCCCGTCGGCGGCCAGCGCCCTCGCAGCATCGAGGTCCCCGTTCACGAACAAGAGCGCCCGCCCGGCGATCGCATCCCGGACGCGCAGCCCGAGTGCGATGAGATCGGGAGTCGAGAGGTGCTTCTCACGCAACTGCACGACGTTCACTCCACCGAGCACCGCCTCCCGGACGATGTCGTCGAGCTCGGCCGGAGGTTGACGCCAGCGCAGGCGCGCGCCGTCTGTGACCAGGACGAGCGCGGGGAACGGCAGCGTGGGGCGCCCGGCCGGCATCAGGACGTCTTCGCGAGCTGCGGTAGGCCTTCGGTCGGACTGCTGGCGCTGGCGTAGGCCTTGGCCGGGATGCGGCCGGCGCGGTAGGCCTCGCGCCCG
Organism: Chloroflexota bacterium; assembly: GCA_016213125.1. Classification (GTDB taxonomy): domain Bacteria; phylum Chloroflexota; class Dehalococcoidia; order DSTF01; family JACRBR01; genus JACRBR01. The sequence goes on from JACRBR010000166.1 coordinate 6,671, forward strand.
GCCTCGACGGCCTTGCGCATCGCCCCCGCCATGAGCGCCGGATCCTGCGCCTTCGCCACGGCCGTGTTGACCAGCACCGCGTCGGCGCCGATCTCCATCGCCAGCGAGGCGTCGGATGGCGCGCCGATGCCCGCGTCCACCACCACCGGCACCTTCGCGTTCTCGATGATGATCTTGATCTCGTCGAGCGTCAGTATCCCCTGCCCCGAACCGATCGCGGATCCGAGCGGCATGACCGTGGCACAGCCCGCCTCCTCCAGGTGCTTCGCCAGGACCGGGTCTGCGTGGATGTACGGAAGCACCACGAATCCCTCGGACACCAGCTGCTCGGCGGCTCGCAGCGTCGCGATGGAGTCGGGGAGCAGATACTTCGGGTCGGGGATCACCTCCAGCTTCACCCAGTTCGAGCCCGTGACCTCGCGCCCGAGCCGCGCCGTGAAGAGCGCCTCCTCGGTGGTCCCGCACCCGGCCGTGTTCGGCAGCACGCTGTGCTTCGTCCAGTCGATGTAGTCCAGCTCGGTGCGCGCGTTCGGGTTATCGAGATCGAGGCGCCGGATCGCAACCGTCACCAGTTCCGTGCCCGACGCCTCGATCGCCGCGACGCAAGTCTCGGGCGAGGAGTACTTGCCCGTCCCCAGGAACAGCCGCGAGGAGAATTGCTTCCCGGCGATCGTCAGCAGGTCTCCGCTCATGTCTGCACCTCGCTCTGGTCACCCATCCGTACGGACAGGTCTTCAGACCTGTCCTGTCCGTCGTTCTCGTTCTGCTGCATCTAGGCGTGCCCGCAGCCGCCGCATCAGAGGCACGCCGGCCGCCGCGACGATCACCATCACGGCCGCGATCCCGGCCGTCAGCCAGTCCCGCGCAACGATCGCCCACACGGTGAGTCCCGCGAACGCGATCGCCATCACCATAGAGAACCACGGAGGGCCGTAGCCCGACTTCGCGTAGCGTCTCCAGACGAACTGCATCGTCAGACTCCTGCTGCCACAGCGCGGCGCTTGCGGAAGCGTTGGACGGCAACCAGCGCCCAGAGCGACTCGACGATGCCGAAGGGGATCGTCCCCGCGAGAAATCCGTAGGCGGCGGACGCCGCACATGCCATGGCGAACACCAGGACGAACCATGGCGAGCGATCCTCCAGCCAGTAGGTCGCGAACATACTGCCGACCGCCGCAAACCCGAACAGTGTGAGTGTCATTTCAGCCGCACCCCCGGCTTGTACTTCGCCCCCGACGGCTGATAGTAGCGGTAGAAGTGGTGCACGGGCCCGTGTCCGCCGCCAACGGGATACGCATGCTGGATGGCCAGCGTCACGTATGACTTCGCCAGCGCTATCGCGTCCCCCGGAGCCATCCCCTTCGCGAGCCCGGCGGCGATGGCGGACGCGAACGTGCACCCGGTGCCGTGCGTGCTCGTCGTGTCCACGCGGATGGCGGTGAACTCGCGGTATCGCTGGCCGTCGTAGTACAGGTCCGTCGACGAGCGCGTGTCGTCGAAATGCCCGCCCTTCACGACGACGGAGCGCGCGCCCATCTCCACGATCTGCGCCGCGGCGCCGCGCGCGTCGTCCCAGGTGACGATGCGGCGGTTCGTCAGCACCTCCGCCTCGGGCAGGTTCGGCGTCACGCTGAGCGCCAACGGCAGCAGCTCCGCGATCAGCGCCGATACGGCGTCGTCTTCCAGCAGCTTGTGCCCGCC
>JACRBR010000163.1 GCA_016213125.1 Chloroflexota bacterium
GAGCATGGCGACGTCGAGCCAGTCGCCCTCCCCCGTGACCGCGCGCCCGGCCAGGGCGGCGGTGATCCGGAGCGCGGCGCACAGACCGCCGGCGGCGAGATCCGCCCATTGGATCCGCGGCATGGCGGGGTCGGCGTGGCCCAGCATGCCCGCGAGCGCGACGAACCCGAGGTCGTGCCCGGCGAGCTGCGCCCACGGGCCCGTCTGCCCCCAGCCGGTCAGGCTCGCGAGGACGAGGCGGGGGAAGCGGAGCCGGAGCTCCGCGGGGGCCAGCCCGAGCCGGGCCAGGACCCCCGGCCGGAAGCTCTCGACCAGCACGTCGGAACGTGCCGCCAGGCGCAGAGCAACCTCGCGGGCGCCGGGCCGGCTGAGGTTGAGGTTGATGCCGAGCTTGTCGCGGTTGCAGTTGGCAAAGTAAGCGCTGGCGTCGGGAGGGCTGTCGCCGCGGCGCGGCCCGCCGCTGCGGAACACGTCGAGCCTCGCCGTGGACTCGACACGGATGACTTCTGCGCCCAACCCGCCGAGCAGCTGCGTCGCGATCGGGCCAACACCAACCCAGGAGAAGTCAGCGATGCGGATCCCGGCGAGCACGCCGCGTGAATCGTGAACCGCGGTCGGAGCGGTCGGTGGCGCGACGTCACGGACAGCCCCGTGATGCCGGCTCGTATCGTCTCGCCAGGGCGTTCGGGACATCTGCACGGGAGCGCCGGGAAACTTGACGCTCCGACGCAACTCGGGGACGTACCGGTCCGTGAAGAATTCACGTGCGGCGAGTTGCTGGTTCTGGAGCAGGTCGGCGGGCGTCGAGACCGGGCAGATCATGATAGCGCGTTGTTGGCCCTCCTCGTAGAGGTCCATCTTCTTGCCGAGGGCGAAGAACGCGGTGAGGTCGTCCTCCAACTCGCGGGACTTTTCAGGACCGGGCGTCCCCTCGCCTGATTGGGGAAGTTTCGCCCACTCGTCTGCGTCCCAGTGCGGTTCGAAGGCGGTTTCGCGGATCCAGGCGTGCATGGGGGCCATGGTGCCGGGAGTACGCGAGATGGCGACGTACCCATCGGCGCACGGGTAGACCAGGCGAGAGCCGTGCTCGCCAAAAGCGCGTGAGCCGCCAGCGCGACGGCTAATGATCCCTTCGAACTCAAAGAAGAGACGGGCGTTGCCAAGGCAGTTCGCGATGGCCTCCTGCATGGACACATCGACCAGTTGTCCCCTGCCGGTGGCGTTGCGGGCGTGGAGCGCGGCGAGGGTCCCGGCGAGCGCAACAGCGCCAGCCTGCGCGTAGCCCTGCTCCACGGAGGGACGCACCGGGGCACGGCCGGGGTCACCGCAGAGGCTCATCAGACCGCCGGACGCGAGGCCGATCAGGTCGGTGGCGGCCCATGCGGCCCGAGGCCCAGTCCGCCCGAACGGTGTAATCGAGGTCCAGATCAGATTCGGGAAGTCGGCGCGCAATGCGTCGTAGCCGATCCCGAGGTCGTCCATCCGGCCAACCGGCTGGGATTCGATGACGACGTCCGCCCCCGCGAGGAGCCTTCGAAACTCCGCGCGTCCCAGCCCGGATTCCAGGTCGACTACGCGGCAATCGCGGCCAGCCATCATGTGCAGCCAGTAGAGGCTGACGGGTTGGCCGTCATGGCCTTCGGCCAGGGGTTCGCGGGCCCGCAGCGGGTCGCCGCCTGGGGGTTCCAGACGCATCACGGTCGCACCAAATCCCGAGAGGAACCGGCAGGCAAGCGTGCCCAGTTCCGTCGTGAGATCAACCACTACGAGGTGGTCAAGCGGAGGAGGGCCGGGCTGGGCTTCAATTGACTCGGCAGCAGTCATCGACGGGAGCTTACCGGTTTTGCGCCGTTCGTTCAGGCAATCAGAGGGATGCCGTCAGGCGGCGGGCAGCTTCGACCAGGCCCTCGGTGATGCTGGGGTGCCAAGCAACGGTCGCGGCGAGATCGTGCACCGTCACTTCGGCCTGCATGAGGGACGCTGCCACGGCGACAATCTCCGCGGCGTCGGGCGCGACGGCGTGGACGCCAAGGATTTCACCCAGACCTCTATCAGCGATCACCTTCACGACGCCAGTCCGGGCACCGAGAGTGATGGCGCGAGCGTTGTACGACAGGTCGAAGACGCCTGTGGCGACGTCATGGCCGGCGGCCCGCGCAGCTTCTTCCGTGATGCCGACCCAGGCGACCGCGGGTATGGTGTGGAGAAGTCGCGGGAGCGTGCCAAGACGTGTGACCGCCGTTCCCCCGGCGGCGTTGATCGCGGCCACCTCGCCCATGTGGGACGCTGCGCTGGAGAGCATTAGGCCGCCCGTGACATCACCCGCCGCAAAGATGCCGGGCACGTTGGTCTCACAGGTTCTGCCCACAACGATCCGGCCATCGGTGGCAAGACCCAACGATTCGAGACCGAGGGTTTCGAAGAACGGCCTGCGAACGCCTGCTGCAACGACCAGCCGGGCATCGACGGTGGCCGTGCTCCCCGCGTGTGTAACACTGACTTCGTCGCCGCCTGCGCCCGTAACGCGTGCGTCTTCGAACACAGCCACTCCGATGTCCTCGAGCCCGGCGCGAACAGCGGAGACCACAGTGGCATCCAGCCCCGGAAGCAGCCGTGGAAGGGACGTGACAACAGTGACGCGCGCGCCAGCGACGGCGAGGAGGGTTGCATACTCCAGTCCGAACGGCACATCACCCGGCCCATCAAGAAGGATGAGGACGGTTTCTGGCAGCGCGGCAAGGCCCTGGACGACATCGACGGTAACCACGCGTTCCGGCGGAATGCCGGGGATGACCGGCGGGTCCCAGCGGGTGCCCGTCGCTATGATCAGCGACTCCGCGGAGATAGAAGATGCGCCGCCCGCCAGCCCGGCTACAGACACCGACCGGGGCGATTCGAAGCGAGCACGGCCCTCAATTAGCCGGACGTTAGCCATGCGCAGCGCCGTCTTGATGCCATCCGCCATTTGTTTGACCAGGGCGTCCTTACGAGCGGCGGCTCTGCTGAAGTTGAACTGGTCACCAACGCTGAATACACCCATGACGCCAAGTTCCCTGGCCTCCACGTGGCGGATGGCGGGATCGAGCATGATGTTGGTGGGGATGCAAGCGTGGTGGACGCACGAGCCGCCCGGCTTCTCGGCTTCGATAAGGGCGACAGAAGCCCCGAGGCCGGACGCCTTCAGCGCCGCGGCATAGCCGGCCGGCCCGCCGCCAACGACGACGATGTCGAAGTCGGCCATCAGAGCAGCAGCCTGTAGGGCGATTCGAGCAGCTCGCGGACGGTGTTCAAGAATGCCGCGCCCGGCGCTCCGTCAACGACGCGGTGGTCGATCGTCAGGCTGAGCGTCATCTGTTGCTGCTTTACAGGGCGGTCGCCGTCCCAGGCGACGGCGTCGCGAATGCGGCCGACGCCAAGGATAGCCACGTTCGGGGGGTTGATGACTGGCGTAAAGAAGTCGACCCCAGCCATGCCAAGGGAAGTGACAGAGAACGTGCCGTCGGCCATCTCATCCAGGCCAAGGCGCCCCTCCCTGGCGGCACTGGCGAGCCGGGACGAAGTTTCCGCAACGTCCTTTAGCGGGATGTCGGCGGCATCACGTATGACGGGCACAACGAGGCCATCGTCGAGCGCGACAGCCATGCCAACGTTGACCTGTTCGAGGAGCTCGATCTCAGCGCCCTTCATGGTCGCGTTGAGCAATGGGTGGCGACGGAGCGCCTTGCCAACGGCTTTGATGACGAGGTCGGTGTAGGAAGGCTTGATGCCCTCGGGCGCCCACTCGGCGACAAGTTGCGACCGCAGTTTCACGGCGTCGTCCATGACCACCTCCATGGCCATGGTGAGCTGGGCCATGTCCTGGAGGCTGGCATGCATGCGCTCGGCGATAACCTTGCGCATGCCGCGCACGGGAATGATATCGCCCGCATTGTGGCGCCCCTGGGGCTGGAGAGCCGGTGCCGCGCGCGGTACCGCAGGTGGGGACGATGCCGCCCCTTCCACGTCTTCCTTTGTGATGCGGCCACCCGGCCCGGTGCCACGCACGCGAGCGAGGTCGACCCGGAGCTGTTCGGCAAGTTTTCGGGCCAGCGGCGATGCAATGACCTCAACGGGCCGGGGACGCTCAACGGCCGAAGCAGCAGCGGGGCGAGCCGTGGGGCTGGGCTTGTAGGCGAGGACGTCTGATTCGGTTATCCGGCCGCCAGGGCCGGTGCCGGCGACAGCAGCGATAGGGACGCCAGATTCCCGGGCGAGACGCCGGGCGATGGGCGATGCGAATGGGCGGTCGCCGACAGGGCCGCCGGCGGCACCAGCCGTGCGTGACCCGGCACCCGCTGCCGCCACCGGCGGGGATACCGGGCTCGGCGCCAGACCGGCTGGTGGCGCCTCGCCCGCCGCAAGGATGTAGGCGATGAGTTTACCTGGTTCAAGCTTGGTGCCCGCGGCCACGACGTGGCGGACGAAGCCTGGCGCTTCAGCTTCAACCTCCAGCTCGATCTTTTCGGTCTCCATGCGATAGAGGACCTGCCCAGCGCGCACCTCTCCGCCGTCCGGTACATACCACTCCGCGAC
>JACRBR010000020.1 GCA_016213125.1 Chloroflexota bacterium
ACGCCGAAGACGAGCAAGATGATGAAGGCGATGATGAGAAGCTCGGGTACGCCCAGCGGCCCAAGCCCGGCAAGCAACGGCATGATGTCATCCCTCCCTTGGGAAGCGAGATCAGCGTATCACCGGCCGTCGTTGGGCGGCAAGAGACAGCCGCAATGCAGTTATCCCGCACCTTTGACACGCGGTCGCTGTGTTTGGCCGCGCTGCGCCGCATCTGGTACGATCCGATGCCGTCGGGGTGTAGCTCAGCCAGGCTAGAGTGCACGGTTCGGGACCGTGAGGTCGGCAGTTCAAATCTGCCCACCCCGACCATCCTTGTGTCAAAAGAGGCGCCTTCGGGCGCCTCTTTTCATGTCCACGGCCTGCCCGTACGCTGCCCCCATGACCGCGCTTGAGGTGTACGCCGACGACGAGCTGGCGGAGCTGTACGACCTTGTGTACGAGGGGTACGACGACGACCTGGCGATGTACGAGGAGTTCGCTCGGCGGGGGGAGAAACCCTCACTGGAGATCTGCGTGGGATCGGGTCGGGTGGCGCTGCACCTGGCGCGGCGGGGGCTGCGCGTGGTGGGGCTGGACGCATCGCTGCCGATGCTGGCGCGGCTGGAGGCGCGGCTGGACCACGATCTTGCCCAACGGGTGCGCCTGGTCGAAGGTGACATGCGCTCGTTCAACCTGGCGCCCGAGACGTTCGACCTGATCTTCTGCGCCTTCGGGAGCTTCGAACAGCTGCTGACGGCGGAGGACCAGGTGGCCTGCCTGCGGTCGGTCGCAGGACACCTGGCGAAGGGCGGGGTCTTCGTCGCGGAGCTGCGGTCGCTGACGGCGATCGACTGGAACGAGGAGCCCCAACTGCTGTACGAGTGGACGAGGCCGGACCCTCGGGGCATCGACGGCACGATCACGAAGATGCGGTCGGTGCGGACGCGGCGGGCGGAGCAGGTGACGGTGGATACGATCCTGTTCGACCGCACGGCAGGAGACGGCACTGTGCGGCGGCGGCAGATCGAAGTGGCGATGCGGGCGATCGGGCGGTACGAGGTGGAGCACCTGCTGGAGCGCGCGGGGATGCGGCTCTCGGCGGTGTACGGCGATACCTCGCTCTCGCCCTACGGGGACGAGAGCGATAGCATGATCGTCGTGGCGGAGGTGGACGACCGTTCGTGAGGATCGCGCGCGGCATGATCTTCGTGGCAGAGCAGGGCGATCGCTGAACACGGACCGCGCGGGCTTTCCAGCCCGCGCTACGGTGTTCCGGAGGGAAAACGGGCGCTTGTTAATCGCACTGGACGCCATGGGGGGCGACTTTGCACCGGCCGAGATTGTGGCCGGTGCTCTTCTTGCACAGCGCGAGCTGGGCGTTGAGGTCGCGCTCGTCGGCGACAGGGACATTATCGAGGCGGAACTGACGAAACTGGGCGAGACGCCGTCGAAGTTCCAGATCGTGCACGCGAGCCAGGCGATCGCGATGGACGAGCACCCAGCGCAGGCGGTGCGCGCGAAGAAAGATGCCTCGATCAACGTGGCGATGGACCTGGTGAAGCGCGGCGTGGCGGCGGGTTTCGTCTCGGCCGGGAATACGGGCGCGGTGATGGCGTCGGCGCTCATGACGTTGCAGCGTATCCATGGGATCGAGCGGCCGGCGCTGGGGACGGTGGCGCCGTTCAGCGAGCGGGGCGTGCTGGTGCTGGACGTGGGGGCGAACGCGGACTCGAAGCCGAGTTACCTGGTGCAGTTCGCGCAGATGGGCGCCATTTACTCGGAACGCGTGATGGGTGTGCGCAAACCTCGAGTGGCGCTGCTGAACATCGGCGGAGAGGATACGAAGGGCAGCGAAATGGCACAAGAGGTGCACACGCGACTGCGTGAACACACCGAGATCAACTTCCTGGGGAACATCGAGGGGGGAGAAGTACACCTGGACCGCGCCGACGTGATCGTGACGGACGGCTTCACGGGCAACGTCGCGGTGAAGGTGACGGAGGGCGTGGCGGACTTCATCTTCCGGGAGCTGCGGACGGCGCTGACGTCGAAGCTGCAATACCAGCTGGCGGCGCTGGTACTGCGGTCGGGATTACGCCCGTTGCGCGACCGCATGGACCCGGGGACGTACGGAGGCGTGCCGCTGCTGGGCGTGAATGGCATCGTGTTTATCGCGCACGGAAATAGCGACGCGCGCGCGATCAAGAACTGTCTCGCGCGAGTGAAGGAAGCGGCATCGTCGGGGATGCTGGACCAGATCCGCGGGGCACTGGGGCGGAAGAGCTAGGTTGTAGGTTTTTGGGCCCGGTACTTAGCCCTTCTTCTCGGGTTCGCCGGCCATTTCCTGCGGGGGAGCGGGGCGCCATTCGCCGCCCTGGACGCGCGCGGCGGCCTGCTGCATCGTGATCTTCATCGCCTCAGCGGCCTTTTCGTTGCCCTGGATCTTGGCCATGACGGCGGCGCCGGCCTTGGCCATCAGCTCCTTCTGGTGGCCGTGGAGGAACTCGGCGGAGTCGGCGACGGTGGTGATCATGCCGTTGACCTCGGGGATGACGTAGCGGGCGACAAGATCCCAGGAGCGCGCGGTGGCCTCGGGGTTGGCCCAGTCGTGGGCGAAACCGAGGACGGTGCCGAAGCCGCCGGTCACCTGCTGCAGGTTGCGGATGGAGGCGATGAGCTCGTCGGGGGTGCCGATGACAGCAGTGCCTGCACCCTCGGCGCCGCCGCCGGCGGTCTGCTCCATGAGCTTCCAGGGATCTTCGACGCGCGTGGCGCCGGGGCGGCCGAGGACGTGGACGTTGTAGTCGTTGTGCCACTTCTGCAGGCCGACGAGCGCCTCTTCCTGCGCCTGCTTCTTCGACTCGGCGATGTGCCAGCTCACGAGGACGCGCCAGTTCTTGCGGTCGACGGTCTGGCCGTGCTTCGCGGCCGACTCCTCGGCGAAGGACCACTGCGTGGGGAGGGCCTGGAGGCCCTGGGAGGAGGTGGAGGCGATCGAGAGGGCGCCGATGCCGTACTTGCCGGCGAGCTGCATGCCCGAGGGGCTGAGCGAGGAGGCGCAGGCCATTTCGATGTTCTCCTGCAGGGGAAGGATCTGGAGCTGGGCGTCGCGCAGGGTGAACCACTCGCTCTCGTAGCTGAAGCGCGGTTCGCCACGGAGGAGGCGGATGATGACGCCGAGCGCCTCATCCTGGCGGTCGCGCTGGACGATGGGCTCGATACCGAGGGTGTGGGCATCGGAGGGGAGGGCGCCGGGGCCGGTGCCGAAGATGGCGCGGCCGCGCGTCATGTGGTCGAGCTGGACGATGCGCTGGGCGACGTTGAAGGGGTGATGGTACGGAAGCGACACAACGCCGGTGCCCAGCTTGATGCGCTGCGTTATCTGGCCGGCGGCGGCGAGGAACATCTCGGGGGAGGCGATGGTCTCCCAGCCGCCGCTGTGGTGCTCGCCGCACCAGAGTTCGTCGTAGCCGAGGCGGTCGAGGTGGGCGACGAAGTCGAGGTCGCGCTGGATCTGCAGGGTTGGGTGCTCGCCGACGGGGTGGTGGGGCGCGAGGAAGGCGCCGAAACGGACGCGTGGCATGGTCGAAACTCCTTCTGGATGTCGTGCTGAGCACTACACAGTGACATACCGAGCCGCATGGCCCAAGATCGTCTCTTGCGCGGATCGCTGCTATGATCGCGCGGCATGCGCGCTCGGGAGCGCCCGAAGGCCATGCGACTGCGAAATTCGCAATCTACAAGAGGCGAGATTACGAGGGAGGGTCACGTGCGCGCAGCCGTCATGCGGAACCGGGAGCTTGTTCTTGACGACGTGGCGGTGCCGGCGCCCGGGCCGGGGCAGGTGCTGGTCGACGTCATCGCCTGCGGAATCTGCGGGAGCGACCTGCACGCGCTGAAGCACGCGGACAAGCTCATCGCGACGGCAGAGGCGTCAGGCGCGCCGTTCGTGATGGACCTGCAGCGCGACATCGTGATGGGGCACGAGTTCTCGGCGCGCGTCGTCGAGACGGGGGCGGGTGTGGTTAACGTCGCGGCGGGCGACGTGATCGTGTCGATGCCGGTTGTCATTACGCCGCAGGGTGGGTTCGCGGCGGTGGGGTACAGCAACGACTATCCGGGCGGGTACTCCGAGCGGATGGTGCTGACGGCGCCGCTGTGCCTGAAGGTGCCGGAGGGGCTGGACCCGCGGCACGCGGCGCTAACCGAGCCGATGGCGGTGGGGCTGCACGCGGTCGCGAAGTCGGGCATCAAGCCGGGGGAGACGGCGCTGGTGATGGGTTGCGGGCCGGTGGGGCTGGCGGTGATCGCGGCGCTGCGGCTGGAGGGCATCGAGCCGATCGTGGCCGCGGATTTCTCGCCGGCGCGGCGAAAGCTGGCGGAGCTCATGGGCGCGAACGTGACGGTGGATCCTCGGGAAGGGCCGGCGATCGAGGCGTC
>JACRBR010000165.1 GCA_016213125.1 Chloroflexota bacterium
CACGTCACCGTCGAGCGTGTAGATCTCCACGCCACCGGACAGGCCCAGGCCCAGCGCCATCATCGCGTACACGAACAGCATGATCGGCGCCGCCGGAGCGTGGCTCCGGACCTCGTGCGCCGCTGCGATGACGAGCGCGACCAGGCCCACGATCGAAAGGCCGATCACGCCCCAGCGCTCGAGCGTGAAGGCCCAGATGAACAGCCCCGCCGCCAGCAGCAGCGCGAGCATCACCGGCGCCGTCTCCAGCGGCCGCCGTCGCCGGGCGTTTCCGAAGAAGATGGCGCGGATCCAGTCGGTCCTGGTGATGGCGCGATTGAGCTGGAACGCCACCAGACCCGACATGAGGAACAGAAACACACCGAAGTGGCTCAGGTAATCCGTCAGGTCCGTCGTCTGGTCGGACTGGTGCACGCTGCTGTAGGACTGGCTGTAGTTCTTTGCGACCACCGAGAAGAGCGCGTACGATAGCACACCCATGACGGCCGTCTTCAACACGCCGACGGCGAGAGCGCGCAGCGTGAAGCGCCCTTCCTTCGCCCGCTCTCCCAGGATCAGCGCGGCCGCGCCGATGAGCAGGAACGGCGGGTAATCCCACGAGTTGATCCAGCGCAGTGCGCCCACCAGCAGCGCCAGCACCAGCACCATGCCCCAGCTCGCCAGCTCGCGTGCGCTCCGCTTCGCGGCGTCAGAGGAGATGGGGTTCAGGCGGGAGAAGTTCATCACCGCGCCCAGCCCCACGCCCGCCGCCGTCATCGCGAACGGGATCGACATCAGGTGCGCGTGCAGGTCGGCGAAGAGGAACGTCCAGAACGGGAACTCAGTGATCGGCGTGACGGTGTTCTCCTGGCCGGGGACGATCGTGAGGGCGCGGCTGGGCGCCCACCAGTCGTAGTAGCCCGCCGTGCGCGAATGCTCGCGGAACATGTCCGCCCACGCGGCCTTGCCGAAGATGATCTCCTTGAATCCCCCGAGGATTGTGACGGCCTGGCTCAAGCCCGGGATCTGCGTTCCGAACAGCGAGACCTGCCACGTGCTCAGCGCGTCCATGCTGTTGTAGAGGATCTGCACGGCCTTCAGATTGCCCGCCATCAGCACGAGGAAGATCGCCAGCAGGCCCACGATGATCGGGCCGCGCGCGCGGATCGGGAGCCCGCCGGGCCTGCGGCGCATCAGCTGGCGCGTGCCCTCGGCCAGGTTGAACGCGACGGAGAACGTGGCCGCCGCCGCCAGGGCGTAGAACATCGGGACGACGAGGTTGTACGCCACCTCCGGCACGATGCCCAGCAGCTTCGTCGGCGTCGCACCCACGAAAAAGCCCCACCAGTAGTAGTTCAGGTACCCGCCCGAATACCACGGGTCGACCGCGCCCTGCGTCAGGTCGGTCGTGCGGAGGACGCCGTTGAAGTAGGCGAAGTCCATCGGCTTCTCGCCGCCGTTGTACGGGTGGTACAGGTCCGGGTTCTGCAGGCGGAGCCAGTAGGAGAACAGGAACATCGCCAGGAAGATCGCCTCGCACCCCAGCACGAAGCGCCAGTGCTCACGCACCCACGTGACGACTTCGTCGCGCCATGCATAGAAGGTGATGACGCCGATCAGCAGCATGATGGCCAGCATCCCGGCGATGGTGCCGCGCGTGAAGTCGGTGGCACCGAAGCCTGACGGCGCGTACACCAGGTACGCCAGCCCGATGATGCCCAGCGGCTTCGTCAGCAGGTACCCGCGATCGGGCAGCCCGCGAAAGCCGACGATCGCGAGCGGCACCAGCGAGAGCGCCGCCAGCTCCATCACCAGGACGAAGAAGAACGCCGGGAACTGATTGAAGATCGACCCGGGATCGAAGATGTCCGTCCACGTGCCGTTCAGCCGCTGCTTCTCGAGCACATCGGGGCGGTACAGGAGGCAGTTTTGTGCGGCGTCGCCGGGAAGCGCCGCGCATCCCGGGATATACGCGTCCGCGCCCAGCACCTGACGCACCTTCTCCGCCGAATAGCCGTCCGTCTTCTCGTAGACGACGACCTCAGGGTGGTCGTATACCGACCACGACTCCTCCGCGCCCGTGCCGTCGAACTCGTGTCCGAAGAGCCGCGGGTACGACGTGAACTCGGCCGCCTTCCGGAAGCCCAGCGCCTCCGGGTCCTTCTCCAACGTCTCGTACCACTTCGCCGTCACCGGCCAGGTCGCCGGCACGCGGACGATGTTGCCCGAAAGCCGCCGGCTGGCCGGGATGTAGTAGTCGATCGTCTCGATGTCCATCAGCAGCTGCTCGACGCGCTCCGTCGTGTCCGGGTTGAAGTTGTTGAACGTAACGTCGCCGTACGCGCGGCCCCCGCAGTCGGGGTCTGGCTGCCCGTACGGCACCGTGTCGTCCCAGTGCTCGTGCCCGATGACCGAGCCGTCGGGGATGTTCTGGAATGCCCAGCACGACGCCGACGCACGCGTCACCGGCGAGCGATAGATGTTGTAGAAGGAAAGCCCCGCCAGTACGGTGAACACCGCCACGACGACGACGCCCGCGCGCAGCGCGACCGGGACGGCCGGCTTCAGCGCCGCCAGCCGCTCCCCTGCTTTGCCCATCCAGGCGAACGGCTCGCCCGACGCCGCAAACTGCCACGTCTGGTACAGCACGAACGCCGCGAACACCGTCAGCGCCGGGTACAGCGGCAGGAAGTACCGCATGTACAGCGAGTACTGCGCCCCCATGAAGGCGAAGTAGCCCAGCACCCACGCCAGCGGCACCAGCCATGCCCCTACGCGCTTCCGCCAGGCGTAGACGGCCGCGAAGGCCACGCCGATCCAGGCCGTGATGCCGAGCGCGGGCCCCATGCCCCAGCTGATCATCTGCTGCAGCGGCCACAGCCACTTCGAGCGGCCGATCCACTGTACGTTCGGCGGGAAGGCCGCGTTGCCGCTCAGCAGCTTCTCCTGGTCGAGCTGATCCTTCAGCCAGTGCCCGTTCATGATGTCGGGGTACACCGTCGGGAACGGACCCATCTTGCCGAACTTCAGGTGGAAGAAATCGCCCACCACCGGCGCCTTGAACGCATACGGCATCGCTATGCGGTAGGCGATGAACGCCGCGAGCAGCGCCGCCAACGAGCCCAGGATCAGCACCGCCACCGAGGAATCGAGCTTGTGCCCGTCGCGCTTCGCCGCGTACTCGGGCGTATCGCCGGCCCAGAGCGGCGCCAGGAACGGCATGAGCCCCGGCCACGCGTACACCCCCACGCCCAAGACCGCCACCGGCACCAGCGCCACGGCCGTGGTTTTGCTTGCCGTCGCCAGGCCCGCGCCCAGCCCCGCCAGCACGAAGTTGCGGTAGCCGCCGTGCTGCGCGCCCTTCACCGTGAAATACAGCGTGAACGTCGCGAAGAACGCCACGTACGGGTCGACGATGAAGTAGTGCGAGTTCTGGAGCGCGAACGGCGTGAAGGCGTACAACCCCGCGGCCAGCACGCCGACCGATCGGTTCGCCAGTTGCCGTGCCAGCAGGAAGATGAAGAAGACCGTGAAGAGATCCACCAGCGCCGAGAGCCAGCGTCCCGAGATTGCGTACGTGTCGTACCGGTCGAACTGGTGCTCCGGCAGCCCTACCCGGCCGCCGGTCAGCGTGTCCAGCCCGCGGTTGATCGGCGACCCGAGCTTGATCTTGTCCAGCCACTTGTACGGCGTCGCCGCGTGCGAGGCCACGAACTTGTTCGCGAACAGCGGCAGCGTGCCGTAGACGAAGGTCGTCTGCTTCTGTCCGCCTTCTTTCTCGATGTTGTAGGGGTTGAGGGGCGACGCGTCGGTGTCGAAGTACTCCCCGATCCCGCTCGGCGCCTTCGTGTCCATGCTGATCTGCGTCAGGAAGCGCTCGTCGGGGTGGAGGTGGCCCAGGAACCGCTCGTGGTGGCCGCGGGTCTCGACGTCAGCGGCGCCGATGTGGTGGTCCCAGTCCGCGTGAGAGAAACGAAGGAACGCACCCGTCACGAGGATGAAAGCCAGGAGCGCTATAGTCAGCAGCCGCGCGCGGTCGGCCGTGAGCGTCTCGATGCGGAACGAGGGCCGCCACCGGGGCACGGAGAGCCTCACCGCGGGCGGGGTCGCTTCCATCGCGGAGGCCGGTGCGGAGCCGGGATCGTGCAGCGGCGAGATCTGTTCGCTCATACCCTCTTGTTGTTCGTCCGCGGGCTCAGGGTGGATTCGGCGCGCACGCCCGCAATCATAACAAAGGCCCCGTAACTTGACGCATCAGGGATGTAAACGGAGATTCGAGCCTCCGCTCTTCGATCAAACGCGGCGGGAGTCCGGGTGCAACAGGTTCCACGCAGTCCGTGGGTGCTCCCTTCTCGAGGCGAAGCTCAGGGAAGGTCCTTAGCTCCTCAGGCGCGCGCCGTTCGTAGAATCTGTAGAGGCCGCGTGCCCGGCGGCCTCGTATCCGGTCGATCGCCCCTCTGATAAGATCCGGGCACTAAAGGATGGGCGACACCCCGGTTCGCGCGGCGCACCTCCGAATGTCGTGATGCGCCGCCGGACGAGTTTCACAGGGAAGGATCCATGAACAACAGGCTTCAACTCGCCCTTATCGGCGCCGCGGCTGTCCTCATCATCGCCCTCGCGGGCGTCCTGGTGTTCGTCGTTGCCGGCGGCGATGGCGACAAGAAGGAGACCACGAACGGCGAGAAGACCCCGACCGCGTCAGCCACCGAGGACAACGGCGACGGCGGGGGCGAGGCCTCCGACGGCGAGCTGATCATCCGCGGCACGGACCCCCTGTTCCTCGACCCGGCGGTCGCCCAGGACGCGGACTCGGCGGCCTATATCGTGGAGATCTTCTCCGGCCTCGTGCGGCTCGACAAGGACCTGCAGATCCAGCCCGACCTTGCGGAAGCGCTACCCACGGTGAGCGCCGATGGCCTGACGTACACCTTCACCATCAGGCGCAACGCAACCTTCCACGACGGCCGCCCGGTGCTTGCCGGCGATGTGAAGTACGCGCTCGAGCGCGCGCTGCAGCCGGAGACGGCGTCGGTGGTGGCGGAGAACTTCCTCGGCGACATCGTCGGCGCGAAAGACGTCTCCCGCGGCCGCGCGACGGAGGTCAGCGGGCTGAAGGTCATCGACGACAGCACCATCGAGATCACGATCGATGCGCCGAAGCCGTATTTCCTTTACAAGCTCACGTACCCGACCGGCTTCGTCGTGGACCAGCGCCAGATCGAGGCGAACCCGCGCCGTTGGACCCAGAAGCCCAACGGCACCGGCCCCTACACGCTGGAAGAGTGGCGGCTCGGCGAGCGCATCGTCCTCCAGGCCTACGACAAGCACTACCTCGGCGCGCCGAAGCTCAAGACGGTGCGGTTCGAGCTATCCGGCGGGTCGGGGCTGGTGGCGTATCAGGACGGCGACATCGACATCACCGGTGTGGGGCTCGACGACCTGGAGGCGATCCAGGACGCATCCAACGACCTGAACAAGGAGTACAGCCAGACGCCGCGCCAGTCCCTGGACTACATCGGCTTCAACACCAACACGCCGCCGTTCGACGACGCGAAGGTGCGCCAGGCGTTCGCCCTCTCCGTCGACCGGACGAAGATCGCCGAGGTGATCCTGAAGCGCGCGATCCCCGTGGCGAACGGGATCCTGATGCCCGGCGTCCCCGGCTACACCACCGACGAGAAGACATACCCGTACGATCCGGACGAGGCGAAGAAGCTGCTGTCGGAGTCGAAGTACGCGGACAACATGCCGGAGATCACGCTGGCCGAGACGGGCGCCGGCGGCACCGTTGGCCCCACCACCGAGGCCATCGTGCAGTACTGGAAGGACAACCTGGGGATCGATGTGAAGATCCAGCAAGCCGAGGCCGGCACCTTCTTCAGCGACATCGACCAGGGGCGGTACCAGATGTTCCACCTGGGCTGGATCATGGACTACCCGGACCCCGAGGACATCCTGGACATCCTCTTCTACAGCAAGAGCCGCCAGAACAACACCCGCTACACCAACCCGGAGATCGACGCGCTGCTCGAGTCGGCCCGCGTGGAGCAGGACACAGAGAAGCGGCTGGCGACGTACCAGGACGTGGAGAAGAAGCTGATCCAAGACGCCGTGTGGATGCCCATGTTCTACGACGTGACCCACGCGCTGGTGAAGCCGTACGTCACCGGGTTCAGCTTTCCGCCCATGGTGATCGAGCGCTACCGGGACATCGAGGTCAACCGCTAAGGCCGGGCCCCCGCGCGTGGCAGGCGGATCTCCCATATCCTGACGGCGTTCGCCGGCCGATAGAGCGCACGGAGGCACTCGCACCCCATGGACGGACTCGCCGCGTACGTCATCCGGCGCCTGCTGTTTCTGCCGGTCACACTGCTCATCGTCTCGTTCGCGACGTTCTACATCACGCGTTGGGGTCCCGGAGACCCGATCTCCATCTACTCGGGACACTATCGCGACGAAGAGGCGTTCGATCGCGTGCGCGAGCAGTACGGCCTCGATAAGCCCATCGTCGCTCAATACGGCATCTGGCTGGAGCGCGTCGCGCTGCACGGGGATTTCGGACCGAGCTTTCGCTACCGCGACCGCGACATTCCGGACATCCTCGGCCCAAAAATCTGGGTGTCGCTGCGGCTGAGTCTCTACGCATTCCTCATCGCCTTCGCGATCGGCATTCCGGTCGGCATCCTTGCGGCGGTCAAGCAGGGGACCTGGCTCGATCCGTTCATGATCAGCGTGTTCCTCTTTTTCCAGTCGATCCCGGCGCTCGTGACGGTGCCCGTCCTGGTGCTGGTGCTTTCAGCGAAATTGCACTGGGTGCCCCCGGGCGGATTCGACGGCATGTTCTCGAAGTCCATGATCATCCCGACGCTCGCGTTGTCTTTGCCGGGTGTCGCCGGGATCGCTCGGCTCGCGCGGGCGACGACACTTGGCACGCTGGGAGAAGACTTCGTCCGGACGGCGCGCGCGAAGGGTCTCGATGAGTTCACGGTCATCTCGCGCCACGTCGCGCGAAACTCCGTTGTGCCGGTTATGACCACCGTCATCGGGCTCTCCCTCGTCGGGCTCGTGGAGGGCGCGCTGTTCACCGAGACCATTCTCGGCATCCCCGGCATCGGTCGATTCACTGTTGAGGCCGTCACGACGCAGGACTACAACGTCGTGCTTACCATCGTGCTCTTCAGTGCGACGCTGTTCGTGTTGGCGAACCTCGCCGTCGATATCGCGCTCGCCGCTATCGACCCGCGAATCCGGTTCGGAGGGTCGAACCGATGACGGCGCTCGCCCTTTCACGGGAGCCGGAGCTAGAGCCCATCAGCGGCGTCGCGGGAAGCCCCACGGCCAGGGCGCTGCGCCGGTTGCTCGGGAAGAGGATCGCCGTCCTCAGCCTCGCCGTCATTGCGGTGTTCTACAGCGCCGGGATCTTCGCTTCCCTCGTGGCCCCGTACGGCTACAGCGAGCAGAACCTGGATAAGTCGTTCGAAGGCCCGTCGCTCGCCCATCCGTTCGGCACCGACCGGAACGGCAGGGACACCCTCAGCCGCAACATCTTCGCCGCCCGCACGACGGTCATCGTGTCGGTCGCGACGGTCGCCGCTGGCGGGATCGTGTTGCCGCTGACGCTCGGCCTCCTTGCCGGCTACCGGCGCGGCATCGTCGATGCGGTGATCATGCGTACGGGCGAGATCCTGGGCGCGCTTCCAGGCCTGCCCATGCTGCTCCTCGTCAATACGACGCTGCGCCCGCGCATCAAGACGTGGCTCACCGATACGTCAGGCCAGGTGCACGTCGATTTTCTTGCGAACTCGAACTTCCTGGACTACTTTCTGATCTTCTTCTTCCTGTCGTGGTTCGGCTGGGTCGGCTCGTCCCGGCTCATCCGCTCGCAGGTGCTGACGCTGCGCCGGTCCGAGTTCATCATCGCGGCGGAGGCCAGCGGGGCGGGCACGGTGCGCATCCTGTTCCGGCACCTCCTGCCCAGCGTCATGCCCATCGTTATCGTCGGCGTATCGGCCGGACTGGGTGCGGTCGCAGGCACCGAGATCGCCCTTACGTTCCTGGGGGTCGGGATCCAGCCTCCGCATCCCAGTTTCGGCGCCCTGATAACGGATGGCGCCAGCCGCGCCGTTCTGGAAAACCACCCGCAACTCCTGCTGGTCCCGGCGGCCATGGTGGCGTCGCTGTTGTTCGCCTTCAACCTGCTGGGCGACGCCCTCAACGACGTCTTCACGCCGCGCGCGCGGTAGAGCGACATAAGGTGTGACTGTGGCGCGGCTGTGAGGGGGCGTTCGGGCGGTTGCCTGCTATACTTTCACCAACAACGACAGCACCCCTTCGAGAACGGTCGCTCAGGGCGGCCGTCCATCTTGTCCGGGCATCGCCGTCTACCGAGGGTTGGCGCAGCTTGAAAGTCTCCACCGAGCGTATCCCCGAAGCGCAGATCGTCATGACCATCGAGGTCGAGTCCGAACGCCTCGACGCCGCGCGAGACAAGGCCGTCCGTAAGCTGACGCCGAAGGCGAAGGTGCCCGGCTTCCGCCCCGGCAAGGCCCCGGCGAACATGGTCCGCCGCTACTTCGGCGAAGAGCGCGTGCTGGACGAGGCGCTCGACCTGCTCGTGCCGGACGTCTACAAGGAGGCCGTGGAGGCCGACGAGAGCATCATTCCCGTCGCCCGCCCGCGTCTCGTCGTCGAGACCACGGAGCCGCTCGTCGTGAAGGCGACCATCCCCGTTCGGCCGACGATCGAGCTGGGAGAATACGCCTCGGTGCGCATCCCCACGGAGGAGGTCGCGGTCGAGGCGTCGCGCGTCGATGACACCCTCAACGTGCTGCGCCGCCGCGCCGCCACCCACGAGCCGCATGAGCACGAGATCGGCTGGCGCGACATCATCACGATGGACGTGAAGGCGGTGGTGCCGCCCGCGCTCACCGACCTGCAGGCCACCGGCCCGGAGACCATGATCGACCAGCCGGATGTGGAAGTGCAGTTCGACGAGGAGCGCGACGTGCTCTTCCCGGGCTTCGAGGAGGAGTTGCTGGGGCACCGGAAGGGCGAGAACGTCGAGTTCGACCTGGAAGTTCCGCAGACCGTGCAGAACGAGAAGTTCACGGGCAAGAAGGCGCACTTCACCGTCGCCATCAAAGAGACCAAGACCGAGGTCCTGCCCGAGATCGATGAAGAGTTCCTGAAGGCGCTGGGCGAGGGCTTCTAGTCCGTGGAGTCGCTG
>JACRBR010000176.1 GCA_016213125.1 Chloroflexota bacterium
CCGCTATGTACTTGCGGTGGCGGGCGGGAAGGGCGGCGTCGGCAAGTCGACGACGGCGGTGAACCTGGCGCTCACGCTGGCGGCGATGGGCGAGCGGGTGGGGTTGCTGGACTGCGACATCAACGCGCCCGACGTGCCCCACATGCTGGGCATGCAGGTGAAGCGGGGCCCGGCGCAGGCGACGCTGCGGCCGCAGGCGTCGCTGCGGCCAATGAGCGAGGCACTGGTGGCGCCGGCGCGACGGCGGCGGCCGCACGAACGGTACGGGGTGGAGATGATGTCGGTGGGGATGGAGATCCCCGAACGGCTCCCGCCGCGGGTGACGAGCAGGCTCCAGGTTTCGACGCTGCTGCGGAATCTGGTGTTCGAGGTGAACTGGTCGGCGCGGATCCTCATCCTGGATGCGCCGCCCGGGACCGGGGAGGAGCTGCAGACGATCGCGGGGGAGCTTCCGCTCTCGGGTGCGCTGCTGGTCACGACGCCGCAGGACCTGGCGCAGATGGACGCCGAGCGCACGCTGACCTTGCTGGCGGAGCACAACGTGCCGGTGGCGGGGATGGTGAAGAACATGGCGTCGCTGACGTGCCCGCACTGCTCGCAGGACATCGACATGTACGCTTCGTCGGCGCGGCTGGGGGACGCGGGCGTCCCGATCATCGGCGCGATCCCGTTCGATGTCGTGTTGTCATCGGCGGCGGACCGCGGCGTACCGCTGGTGCTGAGCGATCCGCGCGGGCCGATCGCGTACGAGTTTGCGCGGATAGGGGCGTACGTCAGGCGGTGGATCGCGGAACGAGCGAGCGTACAGGTGTAGACCGACGGAGAGTGGACCGATGGCTGAATACGACCTGATCATCCGGAACGGGCGCATCGTCGACGGGACGGGGACGGCGGCGCGCGACGGGAGCGTGGCGATCCGGGGCGACCGCATCGAGGCGGTGGGGGAGGTCACTGGGACGGCGACGCGGGAGATCGACGCGCGGGGGATGGTCATCGCGCCGGGCTTCATCGACGTGCACGCGCACGACGACGCGGCGGTGGTGCGGGACCCGCGGGTGGACTTCAAGATCATGCAGGGGGTGACGACCGACGTCGTGGGGAACTGCGGCGCGGGGGTGGCGCCGGCCAACGACCAGTTCCGGGCGGCGTACCAGGCGAACTTCAGCGGGATCCTTGGTGAGATCGACCTGCCGTGGTCGACGACGGCGGAGTACTTCAAGGCGGTGGACGAGGCGCACCCGGCGTGCAACGTCGCCGCCTACATTCCGCACGGCGTGGTGCGGCTCAACGTCATGGGGATGGTGCGGCGGGATCCCACGAACGCCGAGCTGGACGAGATGCGCCGCCTGGTTGAGGATGCAATGACGGCCGGCGCCATCGGCATGTCGACGGGCCTGATCTACCCGCCGGGCGCGTTCACGAAGACGGAGGAGCTGGTCGAGCTGGCCAAGGTCGCCGCGAAGCACGGGGGCATCTACACGAGCCACATACGGAACGAGGGCGACCACGTGATGGACGCGGTGGGAGAGGCGATCGAGATCGGCGAACGGGCGGGATGCGGGGTGCAGATCTCGCATCACAAGTCGGCGGGGCCGGGTGCGATCGGGCTGACGAAGGAGACGCTGCCGTTCATCGCGGCGGCGCGGGCACGGGGCGTGGAGGTGACGATCGACGTGTACCCGTACGTGGCGTCGTCATCGTCGCTGGCGGCGATGTGGCGGATCGGGCGAGGCGCGGCGTTCGAGCATGTGAGGGCGATCGTCGCGAGCGTGAAGTACAACAAGGAGAAGTACGAGGGGAAGTACATCCACGACATCGCGGCGGAGCTGGACCTGCCGATCGGCGAGGCGGTGGAGAAAGTGCTGGCAGACGAAGAGAATACGCCGAGCGTGATCATGTTCGTCATGGACGAGGCGGACGTGCGACGGGTAGTGGAGGACGAACACTGCATGGTGGGGTCGGACGGACTGCCGACGGAGGGGAAACCGCATCCGCGGCTGTACGGGACGATGCCGCGCGTGATCCAGCGGTACGTCCGCGAAGAAGGGGTGCTGACGCTGGAGGAGGCGGTGCGAAAGATGACATCGCTGCCGGCGAAGAAGCACCGGCTGGGCGATCGGGGGATGCTGGAGGCGGGGCGGTACGCCGACGTGGTGGTGTTCGACGCGGAGACGATCGCCGACGTGGCGACGTACGCGGAGCCACGGCAGTATCCGCCGGGGATCGCGTGGGTGGTGGTAAACGGGCAGGTGGCGGTGGAGGGCGGCGCGCAGACGGACGCGCGCGCGGGACGGATGGTTGTTAGGGGTTAGGTTTTGGGTGTTAGGTGTTAGGTTCCAGGGCGATGATACTTCCGGACATCGAGGTGCAGGCGCGGCGCTCCTTCGGGGCGCGGAGTGGGACGCGCGATTTCGGAGCGATCGAGTGGGTAGCGGACGGCGGGGCGGCGAGCGCGGAGATGTCGGCGGCGCTGGCGGTGTTCGAAGCGGGCCGAAGCAACGCGGAGCACACGCCAGCCAGTTCACAGTTGACAGTGGACAGTTCACAGTGCGGAAGTTCGTAGTTTGTAGTTCGTAGTGTTACGATCCCGGCGTGGCATACCAGACGATCACGGTTGAGACGCGCGGAGCTATCGCGGAGATCCGGCTTGAGCGGCCGGTGCTGGATGCGCGCGTGCTCGACGAGATCGACCGGGCGGCGGCGGCGATCTCGGACGATGACGCGGTGATGGTGGCGCTGCTCACGGCGGTGGGGGATGCGTTCTGCTCGGGGTGGGATGCCTCGCAGCCGAGGCCGGCGTTACCGCACGGGGCGCTGGCGTTCCGATCGCTGGAGCTGATGGCGCAGCCGGTGATCGCGTGCATCGAGGGGGAGGCGCTGGGAGCGGGGTTGGAGCTGGCGCTGGCGTGCGACGTTCGGATCGCATCGGAGACGGCGTCGTTCGCGATGACGCAGGTGGCGGCGGGCGAGGTGCCGTCGCTGGGGGGGACGCAGCGGCTGCCGCGGCTGGTCGGGCGGGGGAAGGCGTCGTCGATGATCCTGCTGGGAGAGCGCGTGGACGCGCGGGCGGCGCTGGCGTGCGGGCTGGTGAACGAGGTCGTTCCGGCCAGAGGGGTGCGAGCGAGGGCGGAGGAGCTGGCGGCGTCGATCGCGGCACAGGGGTCGATCGCGGTGCGGTACGCGAAGGAGGCGATCCGGCAGGGACTGGACATGCCGCTGGAACAGGCGCTGCGGTACGAGACGGACCTGACGATCATCCTGCAGACGACGGCGGACCGGGCGGAAGGCGTGCAGGCGTTCCTGGAGAAGCGGAAGCCCCGGTTCACGGGCTCTTAACCACGAATGGGCACTGATGATCGCGATGTGAGGGGCGCGGGGTTGTGCGCTTCGTGCGCGCACGCGCGTGGGGTGAGGTCGGGGCGGGGGTCGGTGTTCTTGATGTGCGGGCGGTCGCGGGAGGACGCGCGGTACGCGAAGTATCCTCGTCTGCCGGTGGTGGTGTGTGCGGGGCATGAGGAGCGGGCTGCCGACGATGCCGCGCGGGGGGCGGAGGCGTGACCGCGCAGGTCTTTGGGTTGCGGCGAATGCACAGCCGGGGACGGCTGTGCCACATGCATCACGACGACACGATCGTGCTTCACGGGGCGGAGCTAAAGCTCCGCGGCTACTTTCTGACCGTCAGGCGGAGCTGAAGCTCCGCGGGTAGTGGATCGCAGCGACGATAGAGTCGGGCGACCGCATCGGTGGCGGACTACCCGGGGGACGGAGCTAAAGCTTCGTCCCTACGGCTGCGGCTGGTTCTCAACGACGATCAAGTCGGGCGAACGCATTGTTGTCTCACGACAGGGGGACGGAGCTATTGCTTCGTCCCTACGACCCTACACCGGGCGCTCTGGGCGCTAAGGCTCCGCGGCTACGCTCTGATCTAGCGCTTCGACGACGGTAAGTAGATCGGTGAGGGCGTGGATGACGGGGGCGTCGACTTTGGGGGCGGTGCGGTCGCGGTCGATGAGGACGGGGTGGAGGCCGGCGGCGCGGGAGCCGAGGACATCGGCGAGGTAGGAGTCGCCGACGTACACGGTCTCTTCGGCGCGGACGCCGGCGCGGCCGAGGGCGTGGAGGAAGATGTCGCGGTGCGGCTTGGACGAGCCCATGACGGCGGAGGCGACGACGAAGTCCATGAGGCGCGTGATCTCGTGGGCGTGGAGGATAGGGAGCAGGTCGCTGCCCCAGTCGGAGACGACGCCCTGGATGAGGCCGCGGGCGCGGGCGTTTTCGAGCGCCTCTATCACATCGGGGAAGGGCTGCCACTGGGCGGGGTCGGCGTACCAGTCGTAGAGGGCGCCGCCGGCGGACTCGATCTCCTCGCGGGGCAGGTCGCGGGCGGCGTCACGGAGGGAGTGGGCGTAGTACTGGGTCCAGAA
The DNA here is from genome assembly GCA_016213125.1 of Chloroflexota bacterium. Lineage (GTDB taxonomy): Bacteria > Chloroflexota > Dehalococcoidia > DSTF01 > JACRBR01 > JACRBR01. Next base: position 4,425 of record JACRBR010000176.1, read on the forward strand.
GGTGCGGGCGCGGGCGTCAGACGAGTAGGAGCCGAGGCCGTCCTCGCCCAGGCGGGAGTAGAAGAAGGCGGCGACGTCGGGGAAGGGGCCGCGGTGCTCGTCGGCGATGGCGATACCGAGCTGGTGGGAGAGGAAGTCCCAGACCTCGGCGATCTCGGGACGGGGCCGGACGAGGGTGTGGCCGGCATCGTAGAAGATGGCTCTTATCATAGGGGTCAGGGACCAGGGCTTAGGGACAAGGGACAAGGGACAAGGAACCAAGGACTCCATGGTAGCAACCGGGGGTTGCGGCCGGAGATATGGGCGCAGCAGGCTGCGCCCCTACGGGTGGCCATCCGATACTTCTTCGTGGGTATGGGACGACGTACTTTTCGGATCTTCTTCTGGCAGAAGTTTGTGCCGCTCTCGGCGCTGCCCGTGTTCGCGCTGCTGCTGGCTATCTCGCCGATCGTGGACGGGTGGTCGCAGACCGCGTGGATCGTGGCGGGGGCGCTGACGGCGACCGCGGTGGGGATGTACCTGCTGCAGGCGTGGCTGCGGTCGGCGGTGGTGCTGGATGAGGACGGGGTGACGTATCACGGCAGCGCCGGGCGGGAGACGTGGCCGCACGAGAAGCTGCTGAAGGTGAAGCAGATCGGCAAGTACCGGGTGCGGATGTGTTTCGACCCGGACATCCCCGACAAGCACATGCACATCACGTTCGATCTGCTGAACTCGGACGGGTTCGTGGACGAACTGCTGGACCGGTACGAAGAGGCGACGGGGCAGGAGCTGGCGGAGCCAGAGGCGGCGTAGGCGTGAGTGCCAGTCGTCGGTCGTCAGTGCGTCAGTGCGTCAGTGCGTCAGTGGCTCAGTGGGTTCATGGGCGGGCGTTCCACCGCGTGGGAGGCAGTGAGCCAAGGCGCGGCTGGTCGGGTGAGCGGGCGCGGAGTATTCTTCGCGCATGACGACGAACGGCGTGCGGCCCGCAGTGGCGGCCCTGGTGGCGGATGCTGTCGCAATGCGGCGGGATCTGCACGAGCACGCTGAGCTTTCGACCGAAGAACATCGCACGCAACAGGTGATCAGCGAGCGGCTGCGGGCGCTCGGGCTGGACGACGTGCGTTCGATCGCGGACACCGGCGTCACGGCGATCGTGCGCGGAGGGAAGCCGGGGCCGAACCTGCTGTGGCGGGCCGACATCGACGGGCTGCCGCTGATGGAGGACACGGGACTGCCGTTCGCATCGACGAACGGCGCGATGCACGCGTGCGGGCACGACGGACACGTGGCGATCGGGCTGGCGCTGGCGCGGCTGGTGCAGGAGTCGCGCGCCGAGATAGCAGGCACGGTGCGGTTCGCGTTTCAGCCGGCGGAGGAGCGGGTAGGCGGGGCGAAGCGGATGATCGACGCCGGGGTGATGTCAGAGCCGCGGGTGGACCGGGCGTTCGGGCTGCACATCTGGGCGAGCAACCCGACGGGCGAGGTGCTGGTATCACCGGGAGCGATCTTCGCGGCGGCGACGCACTTCCGGATCATCATTCGCGGGCGGGGTGGCCACGCATCGGCGCCGCACCAGACGGTCGACCCGATTGTGGTATCAGCGCACGCGATCGTGGCTCTGCAGACGGTGGTGAGCCGTTCGGTGGATCCGGCGGAGACGGCGGTGGTGACGGTGGGGCGGATCGAGGGCGGCGTGCGGGGGAACATCATCCCGAACGAAGTGATGCTGACGGGGACGATACGGACGTTCGAGCCGCGCGTGCTGTCGCGGGTGCTGCGGCGGGTCGACGAACTGCTTGCGGGTGTGACGTCGGCGTGGGGGGCTGAGTACC
>JACRBR010000164.1 GCA_016213125.1 Chloroflexota bacterium
AGCTCGCCGCGCTCCTCCACCGGCACCGCCGCCAGACCATCCTGCCCCACCGCGAACTGGCGCTCGAACCGCTCGCGCTGGGACGTCACGGACACGTACTCGCCGGCGCCCATCGAGAACGCCCCGGCGAGGAGCCCGGCGATACCCGCGAGCACGATGAAGCTGCCGTCGGGGTTCGCGCCGGCGACGCCGATCACGAGGCTGAGGTTCGAGAGCAGGCCGTCGCTGATGCCGAAAATGGCCGCGCGCAGGGACCCGCCCGTATCGACGCGGTGCCAGCGCTCGCCGCGGGCGATGCCCGCAATGTCGCTCTCCCCTCCGGGCGAATAGAGGGTGGACAGCGTGCGAGAGTGTGCGCGCTCCGCGCGCGCCATGGCGGGACCAGCCTCTTCCTGGGCCATGTAATTGTCGAACCCGGTCGACTCCATCGCGCTGACCATCGGGAGCACCGTGCGCGGGCCGAAGCGATCAGCGAGGAAGCCCATGACCCGCACGCGGAGGGACGGCCGCACGTCGCCGGGCTCCAGGCCCAGTTCGCGGAGCTTATCCGCCCACCGCTTCACGTGGCCCTTTTCGGTCTCCGAAAGATCGAGGAAGATCTGCTTGCGGGCGGCGTCCTTCTCGGCCCGTGCGAGGAGCCTGTACAGCTCGACCCCGTCGATCTCGCCCTGGTAGTTGTCACGAAAGCGCTTGATATCGGCCCGTGTCGCCTTCGTCTTGTCGCTAGCGGCCATGCGATGATCATAGGGGCTGGGGGGAAGCCCGCCAATGGCCCTACCGGCATAGGCTGATACACTCGGGCGCGCGGACTTCACTACACAGGAGTGGCCGTATGGGCATGCTGGACACGATCCTGAACATCAATCCCGAGCGCATCGCGGTGGCGGAGTTCTTCGGCGCGATCGGCTCGCCCGAGAAGACGACGTCGTTCGTGCGGATGCTGAAAGCCGTCGAAGAGAACAAGCGAATCCGGGCGCTCGTCATCGATATCGACTCACCGGGAGGTGGCGCCGGGGCCTCCGAGCAAATCCACGCCTCGATTGCGAAGGTGGCGAAGCAGAAGCCGGTGGTGGCCTTCGTACGGGGGACGGCAGCATCGGGCGGTTACATGGCCGCCTGCGCGTGCACGAAGATCATCTCGCTCCCGATGGGGATCGTGGGGTCGATCGGCGTCATCTCCATGCGGCCCATGCTGTACGAAATGCTGGAGAAGCTTGGCGTGCGGATGGAGATAACGAAGTCCGGCCGCCTGAAGGACATGTTCAGCAACTTCCGCGAGCCAACGGCGGAAGAACGCGAGAAAGAACAAGCGCTGCTGGACTCGGTGTACAGCCGCTTCGTGAACATGGTCGCCGAGGCACGCGGCTTGGCTCCAGAGCGGGTCCGGGAGCTGGCCACCGGCGAGATCTTCACGGCGGAACAGGGAAAGGAGCAGGGCCTGATCGACGACCTCGGCGATATGGACGCCGCGATCGACCTGGCGCAGTCCCTCGCGAAGATGGCGGAGCGGAAGGTGACGTACATCCGGCCCCACCGCAGCCTTCGGGAGCGGCTGCTGGCCGGCACCTCGACCGGGGTCATGGATTCCCTGGCGTGGGCGGTCGAGGGGCGCCTCGGCGGGCCCTGTATCGAGCTGCGGTAGGGTCGCCGCCACAATTGTTTAGGATACCGAACGATATAAGGGGACCGGCGTCAATTTTGAAGCTGAAGACCGTCCGAGGGCTTGCATAAGGGGTACTCGGTCGGGTAGCATTTGCCGTTTGACTTCCTGAAGGCCTATTTGTATACTCGCACAGGCTAGACAGAACCCCCTTGCCTTTGGAACCCCATGCTCACCGTCCCTTCACGGGACACTTTCTATCTGCGGCAGGTGGCCATCATTAATCGCACTGTAGGAGCGCGCCAGGAATGACTGTCTCTACAGACATCGTCAGCAGTCGGTCGTTGGTTCCGATCAGCAAAAAGTCGTACGCGCGGATCGCCCACGTACTCGACATCCCGCACCTGATCCGAATGCAACTGGACTCGTACGGATGGTTCCAGCGGGAGGGCCTGCGGGAGCTGTTCGACGAGATCTCGCCCATCTCCGACTTCACCGGCACCCGCATGGAGCTGCGGTTCGGTGACTACTCGTTCGGGGAGTCCAAGTACTCCGAGCTCGAGTGCCGTGAGCGGGACATGACCTTCAGTGCTCCCCTGCGCGTCAACGTGCAGCTCATCGTTCGCGAAACGGGCGAGGTGAAGGAGCAGGAGCTGTTCATGGGCGACTTCCCGCTCATGACGCCGAACGGCACCTTCGTCATCAACGGCGCGGAGCGCGTGGTCGTATCCCAGCTCGTCCGGTCGCCGGGCGTGTACTTCACGCTCGAGATGGATCCCACCACCGGGCGCGAGCTGTGCTACGGCAAGCTGATTCCGAACCGCGGCGCCTGGCTGGAGTTCGAGACGAGCAACAAGGACGTCCTTTCGGTGAAGGTCGACCGGAAGCGGAAGATCCCGGTGACGACGCTGCTGCGGGCCATCGACGAGGAAGAGGGTGTGCCGGAGGCGCAGCTCGGTACGAACGAGCGCATGCTGGCGAAGTTCGCGGCCGTGGACAACCACGACGAGCACCATTACATCGCCACGACGCTGGAGAAGGAACCCTGCACCAACAAGACCGAAGCGCTGCTGGAGTTCTACCGCAAGCTGCGCCCGGGCGACCCGCCGACGCTCGAGAACGCGCGCGGCCTGCTGAACTCGCTGTTCTTCAACCCGCGCCGCTACGACCTGGGCCGGGTTGGGCGGTACAAGCTCAGCCGGCGGCTCGAGCTGGAGACGGACCAGAAGATCCGGATCCTGGAGCCGCGCGACCTCGAAACCATCATCCTGACCCAGATCAAGCTGAACAACGGCGTCGGCCACCCTGACGACATCGACCACCTGGGCAACCGCCGCGTGCGCGCCGTGGGCGAGCTGATCCAGAACCAGTTCCGCGTGGGCCTGCTGCGGATGGAGCGCGTGGTGCGCGAGCGCATGACGATCATCGACCCGGACCAGGCGACGCCGAGCGCGTTGATCAACATCCGGCCGGTCGTAGCGTCGATGAAGGAGTTCTTCGGTGGCTCGCAGCTCTCGCAGTTCATGGACCAGACGAACCCGCTCGCGGAGCTGACGCATAAGCGGCGTCTTTCCGCGCTGGGCCCCGGCGGTCTTTCTCGGGACCGCGCGGGGTTCGACGTGCGCGACGTGCACCACAGCCACTACGGCCGCATCTGTCCGATCGAGACGCCGGAAGGGCCGAACATCGGCCTGATCGGCTCGCTGGCGACGTACGGCGTCATCAACAACTACGGCTTCATCGAGACCCCGTACCGCCGGGTCGTGAAGGAGTTGAAGGCGAACGACCCGCTCTGGCTTGGGCGGTTCCTGGCGGAGGACGTCGCCGGAGTGGCCGACGCCGGTACGCTGATCGACGAGTCGCTGGCACGGAAGCTCGGTGGAAAGGGCGACAAGATGGTGCGGTGCCGCCCGTTCGTGAGTTCCCTCATCGAATATCTCTCCGCGGACACGGAAGACAACTACGTGATCGCGCAGGCGAACGCGTTGCTGAGCCCGGACAACCACTTCCTCGAGGAGCGCATCGAGGCGCGCGAGGGCGAGCGGTTCATGATGGAGCCGCCTGACAAAGTGGACTGGATGGACGTTTCGCCGAAGCAGATCCTCAGCGTGGCCACCTCGCTGATCCCGTTCCTGGAGCACAACGACGCGCCGCGCGCCCTCATGGGCAGCAACATGCAGCGGCAGGCCGTCCCCCTCGTCCGCCCCGAGACGCCCATCGTGATGACCGGCGTGGAGGCGCAGGCGGCGCAGGACTCCGGCCAGGTGATCCTGGCGGAGCGCGACGGATCCGTCGTCTCTGCCGACGCGCGGGAGATCCTGGTGCAGTACGACGGCGACGGCGAGCCGAC